>NZ_JBEOVU010000013.1:0-185247 GCF_040295685.1 Streptomyces sp. NPDC002734 | reverse complement strand
CGACGCTCCGCGTCGCCTCCCTCCTCCGCCTTGCAGCCGCACGCACCAGACCCCGCTCAGGCCCGCTGACAAGCGAACCGGCAGCAAGAACGGCATGATCCGCCGGACAGGCCCTAGTCGAGGTAGCCGCGCAGTTGCTCGGCGAAGGTGTGGTCGCGCAGCTTGCTCAGGGTCTTGGACTCGATCTGGCGGATCCGCTCGCGGGTGACGCCGAAGAGGCGGCCGATCTCCTCCAGGGTGCGCGGCCGGCCGTCGACCAGGCCGTAGCGCAGCTGCACCACCCGGCGTTCGCGCTCGCCCAGGGTGGAGAGCACGGCGTCCAGGTGCTGGCGCAGCAGGATGAACGACGCCGTCTCGACCGGGGAGACGGCGTCGCCGTCCTCGATGAGGTCGCCGAGGGCGACGTCCTCCTCCTCGCCCACCGGGGCGTGCAGCGACACCGGTTCCTGGGCGAGCCGCAGGACCTCGCGGACCCGCTCGGCGGTCAGGTCCAGCTGGGCGGCGACCTCGTCGGCGGTCGGCTCGTAGCCCCGCTCCTGGAGCAGGCGGCGCTGCACCCGCACCACGCGGTTGATCAGTTCGACGACGTGCACGGGGACGCGGATGGTGCGGGCCTGGTCGGCCAGCGCGCGGGACATCGCCTGGCGGATCCACCAGGTGGCGTAGGTCGAGAACTTGTAGCCGCGGGCGTAGTCGAACTTCTCCACCGCGCGGATCAGGCCCAGATTGCCCTCCTGGACGAGGTCCAGCATGGTCAGCCCGCGGCCCACGTACCGCTTGGCGACGGAGACGACCAGCCGGAGGTTGGCCTCGATCAGGCGGCGCTTGGCGAGCCGGCCCAGCACGACCAGCCGGTCCAGGTCGTGGGCGAGCCGGCTGTCCAGGTCGGGGGTGCGGCCGAGCTTCTCCTCGGCGAACAGCCCGGCCTCCACCCGGCGGGCCAGCTCGACCTCCTCGGCGGCGCTCAGCAGCGGGATACGGCCTATCTCGCGCAGGTACTGCCGGAACAGGTCGGCCGAGGGGCCCGCGGTCTGCGCCTTGCGCCGCGCCGCGACCGGCTCCTCCAGGTCGGCCGGCTCCACCTCCACCGGCTCCACCTCCGCCGGCTCGGCCTCCGCGGCCTCGGCCACGTCCGCGGCGTCCACCGGCTCGGCGGGGTCGTGCGGCCCCACGGGTTCCACCGGTTCGGCCGGCTCGTCGAGGGACGGGACCTGCGTCTCGGGGTGGTGCGCCGCCCGGTCCTGCAGGGGCACCGCCGCCAGGACCGGTGCGTCGCCCTCGGCGAGGGCGCGCGAGGGACCGGCGGCGTGGGAGAGGGTCTGGGTCTGCACGCGTGCGACCTCCAGGGTGATCGCTGCTGGGGGTGCGGCAGCGCTTGCGTCTGTGGGCGACTGCGGGGGGTGACGCCGGGCGGCTCGGCCGCGTCGTGGGTCACGGGCCGGGCGTGCTCCGGGGGTACTCGGCGCCGGACCCAGTGTGGCGCAGGACACACTCCCCTCACGAGGGTCGTGCGCCCACTTTCTGCGACCGGTACGTGACGGCTTGATTACCCAAGCGACGCAAAACTCATGTGCGCCCCCAGAAATCCCTCTGTAATGATCAGCGGATGCCCCGTTCTTCCTACGAAGCGCACCTGACGGTGCGGTGCCCGGACGACGCCGCGCTGGACCGGCTGCGCCGCTGGTCGGCGGCGCGCGGACTCAAGCTCACCCACGTGGTGCTCGCCCGCGGCCGCACCCCGTCCCAGCCGATGGTCACCCTGCGCGACGCCGACTCGTACGCCGGCCAGCTGTCCCAGGCCAGTGCGGTGCGGGACGCGTTGGAGGCGGACGGATTCCCGGTGGCCCGGCTGAAGGTCGAGTCCGACCCACTGGCCCCGGAGGTCCCGCGCGAACCCTGTGAGGACGGGCGTCACTTCGAGCACCACGTGAAGCTCCGCCTGGAGGCGGCCGCCGACCTGGCGGCCCTGGCGGCCCGGGTCGCCCCGCACGGAGCCCACCTGTCGTGGAACGCGCGGCGGGTCACCGGCCCCGGACACCACGAACGGTTCGTCACCCAGCGGTGCCGGGGCGTGGACGCGGGAGGCGCGCGGCGGGCGCTGGACGCCCTGCTCGAAGTCCTGGCGGGAGAGGAAGTGCTGGACATGGAGCGGGAGTTCGTGCTGTACGACAGCGACGCCTCGGTGGACGCGGGGTGGCTCGAGGAGCTCGGTGAGTGCGACGACCTCAAGGAAGGACCTGTGGGATGAGCACGCCCAGGAACCCGTGGAAGAACCCGAGGTACTACGACCTGCCGGCGACGCTGAGCTGGGTGGACGCGGACGGGGTGACCCAGTCGCCTGTCTTCGACCCGGCGATGAAGCACCGCACGGACGCCTACCGCGCCTCGGAGCCGCGGTTCGAGCACGCCCGGCAGGGCGCGCGGTGGCGTGCCGCGCGCCGACGGGCGCTGGATCTGGTGCTGGAGGCGGTGGCCGGGTCCGCGTGGTCCGACGCTCTGGTGCTGCGCGGCAGCGCGCTGATGGCGCTCCGGTTCGGCGCGGAGGCCCGTGAGCCGGGCGACCTGGACTTCGTGGTCGTCCCGCACACCTGGGCCATGGAGGACCCCGGCACGGCGCGGATGCTGGAGGAGATCGCCCGGGCCGCGCAGTCGCTCTCCGGCTGGGAGGCGGCCTGCCCGCGGTTCGACGCGCGGGGCGCGGTGACGGAGGACATCTGGACCTACGAGCGGGTGCCCGGCCGCCGCATGGTGCTGCCCTGGTCGGCACCGGAGGCGTCCGGTCTGCCCGGCGGGTCGGTGCAGCTGGACTTCGTCTTCAACGAGAGGCTGCTCCAGGAGCCGGAACCCGTGGAGCTGCCCGGCGGCGGGACGGTGCGGGCGGCGACGCTCGAACTGTCCCTGGCCTGGAAGGTGCTCTGGCTGCTCTGCGACCGGTACCCGCAGGGCAAGGACCTCTACGACGCGGTGCTGCTGGCCGAACGCGTGCCGCTGGCCCAGGAGTTGCTGCGGCCGGTGCTGGAGGACTGTGAGGACTGGCCGTACCTGCGGAGCCTGGGGCTGCTGACGCGCGCACACCTGGCCGAGCAGCTGGCGGACGTCCAGTGGGAGGAGTTCGTGGTCGACCATCCGGAGTTCGAGGGCCGCCGTCAGGAGTACACCGGCCGCCTGCTCGACGCCCTGGAATCCACGCTGGACGGGTTCCGGCTCGACTGACGCCCTCGCGCGCGAACGGCCCGCCCCCGCCGGCCCCCGTCCTGCCCGCCGGGGACATGCCGCGTACGGCGTAATCGGTGGCTCCGGCCCGTGCGGCGGTCACGCTGTGTCTGTCGATCGCGGTCCAGGCAGGGGTGCCGGTGGCGCACGAGGCGTGCGAGGCGCCAGGGCCGCCGGGCAGGAGGAGTTCATGACGGACGTCGTCACCGTCGGTGAGAGTCTGGGCCTGTTCCGGGGGGACGGGACCGGTCCGCTGACGCCCGGGACCTCGGCCACCTTCTCCTTCGCGGGCGCGGAGAGCAATGTCTCCATCGGACTGGCGCGACTGGGCCTGCGGGTCGCGATGGTCGGTCGGGTCGGCGACGACCTGATGGGCCGGGTGATCGGCGAGGGACTGCGGTCCGAGGGCGTGGACCTGTCCGCTCTCGTCGTCGACGCGGAGGCTCCCACGGGGTTCATGCTGCGGTACCACCGGACGGCGGACCGGGTCGTCGCCGCCTACCACCGGCGCGGTTCGGCCGGATCGCGGCTGAGCCGCGAGGACGTGGACGAGGACCTCGTCCGCTCCGCGAAAATCCTGCACACCACGGGCATCACCCTGGGGCTCGGCCCGTCCGCCCGCGACGCCGTCGAGCACGCCGTCGAGCTGGCCTGCGCGGCCGGTGTCACGGTGAGCGTGGACGTCAACTACCGCTCCAAGCTGTGGAGCAGGCAGGACGCGGCCGCCGCCATGCGCTCGCTGATCGGCCGGGTGGACGTGGTGTTCGGCGGCGAGGAGGAGCTGCGGCTGCTCACCGACGAGACGGAGCCGGAGGCCATCGCCGAGGCCGTCCACGGCCTCGGGCCGACGGAGGTGGTGGTCAAGCGCGGCAGCCGGGGCGCGGTGGGGCGGGACGCCGGCGGGACCGCGACGGTGCCGGCGGTCACGGTCAGCGGCGTGGACCCGGTCGGGGCCGGGGACGCCTTCGTCGCCGGTTACCTCAGCGCCAGGATCGAGGGCCTCGACCTGACCGCCCGGCTCCGCCGCGGCGCGGTGTGCGGGGCCGTCGCGGTGTCCGTCCCCGGCGACTGGGAAGGGCTGCCGCGCCGCGGAGAGCTGGAGCTGCTGTCCGGCGGCGAGGACGTGCACCGCTGAGACCCCGGGCCGGGAGGCCGCGGACGCGGCCCCGGACACGGGCGAGGACGCGGTCCCCGACGCGCACGGGACCGGGACGGGAGCGAGAGGGAGACGATGGACAGCGGCAAGTGGTTCGACTCGGCGTTCGACGGGCGCCCGCTGATGGCGATCCTGCGCGGGTTCGACCCGGGGCGGACCGTCGAGCTGGCCCGGCGCGCCTGGGACCTCGGCGTGGAGTGGGTCGAAGTACCCGTCCAGGGCGAGGACGGCGTGGACGCGCTGGCCGCGGCGGTGGAGGCGGGCCGCGAGCGCGACCTCGGGGTCGCGGCCGGCACGGTGACCACTCGCGAGCGCCTGAGGCGGTCGGCCGCCGCGGGGGCCTCGTTCGCCGTGGCTCCGGGACTGGACCCCGGCGTGGCCGAGGCGGCCCTGGAGTCCGGCATGCCCTACCTGCCGGGGGTGGCCACCGCCTCCGAGATCCAGGCCGCCGGCCGCCTGGGCCTGCGGTGGCTGAAGGTCTTCCCCGCCGCCGCACTGGGCCCGCAGTGGTTCACGGCGATGCGCGGGCCGTTCCCCGAGGCCCGCTTCGTGGCCACCGGCGGGGTGGACGCGGCCAACGCCCGGCGGTTCCTCGACGCGGGCGCCCGGGTCGTGGGCGTCGGCTCCGCCCTCCAGGACCCCGCCCAGCTCGACCTGCTGACCCCGCTGCTGCCCGGCCGCGAACGCTGAACCCCTCGGCCCGCGGACCCGTCCACCACCTCCACCACCCCCACCGACCCACAGACCGGGAGCCGGCATGGCCCGCATCGTCATCACCGACTGCGATCACGACACCATCGAGCCGGAGCAGCGGGCCGCCGCCGCGGCAGGCGTCGAACTCGTCCTGGCCGACTGCGCGGACGAGGACGACGTGATCGCGGCGGGCGCCGGGGCGGACGGGCTGATCGTCCAGTACGCCCCCATCACCGCCCGGGTCCTCGAGTCCCTGCCCCGGCTGAAGGTGGTCAGCCGGTACGGGGTGGGCGTCGACAACATCGACCTCGACGCCGCCGAGGCCCAGGACGTGCTGGTCTGCAACGTGCCGGACTACGGGACCGAGGACGTGAGCGACCACGCCGTCGCCCTGGCCCTGGCGTTGTTGCGCGGCATCCCGCAGCTGGACCGCCGCCTGCGCCAGGGCGACCACGACGTCACCGCCGTCAAGCCGCTGCACCGCTTCCAGGGCCGGACGTTCGGTGTGATCGGCCTGGGCCGGATCGGCGTGGCCACCGCCGTGAAGGCGCGGGCCCTCGGCTTCGAGGTCGTCGCGCACGACCCCTCCGTGACGGAGCCGCCCGAGCCGCTGCGCGGCACCGAACTGCTGTCGTTCGAGGACATGCTGCGCCGGTCCCACGTGCTGTCCCTGAACGTCCCCCTGACCCCGGCGACCCGGCACCTGATCGACGCCGACGCGCTGTCCCTGATGCGGCCCGACGCGATCGTCGTCAACACCTGCCGGGGCGGCGTCGTCGACACACAGGCCCTGGCGGACGCTCTCGAGGGCGGGCGGATCCTCGGCGCCGCGCTGGACGTCGTGGAGGGCGAACCCCTCACGCCGCCGCACCGCCTCTTCGACCTGCTGAACGTCGTGATCACCCCGCACGCCGGGTGGTACTCCGAGGAGTCGTTCACCGAGCTGAAGCACAAGGCCGCGGAGAACGCCGTCGCCGGCGTCCTCGGCCGGGCGCCGCACCACGTCGTGTCCCCCACCACCCCCAGCGGATGACGAGAGGCTGTGGAACATGAGTGAAGAGCGGCGGCCGTCGCTGCGCAGTCAGCGGCTGCGCCTGGTGAACCACCAGGGAGACGCCCTGCGCCTGGGCATGAACTGGACCGAGGAGGACCTGGGCAAGCCGCAGATCCTGGTGGACAGCGCCGACGGCATGGGCCATCCGGGCACCTTCCACTTCCGCAGCCTGGTCGAGGAGGTCACCTACGGCGTCCACGAGGCCGGGGGCAAACCGGGCGTCTTCACGGTCAGCGACATCTGCGACGGCATCGTCCAGGCGACCGAGGGGATGCGCTACTCGCTGGTCTCCCGAGACGTCATGGCCGCGATGGTCGAGATCCACGCGCTGGCGCACCCGCACGACGGGATGGTGGTGGTCTCCGGCAACGACAAGTCCGTCCCCGCGCACCTGGTGGCCATGGCCCGGTGCGACCTGCCGTCGATCCACCTGCCGGGCGGGACGCAGCTCAACGCGCCGGACTTCGTGACCTCCGACCAGATGTGGCCGATGGGCGCCGAGGTCGAGCGGGGCGAGCTGCCCCGGGAGGACCTGGAGGCGGCGCAGCGCGTGGCCTGCCCCACCTGCGGGGCCTGCCAGTTCATGGGCAGCGCGAGCACCGGCCAGGTGCTGGCCGAGGCCCTGGGTCTGGCGCTGCCCGGGTCGGCGCTGACCCCCGTGCCCCTGGCCAAGCTGCTGCGGTACGCCCGGGCGACGGGCAAGCAGGCGGTCCGTCTGGTCGAGGAGAACATCACGGCGCGGCGCATCCTGACCCGTGAGGCCTTCGAGAACGCGATCGTCCTGCACGCCGCCGTCGGAGGGTCGACCAACGCCCTCCTGCACCTGCCGGCGGCGGCCCGGGAGGCGGGGGTCGACGTCACCATCGACGACTTCGACCGCATCCACCGCAAGGTGCCCGTGCTGGCGAACGTGAAGACGACCGGCAGGTACCCCGTCGAGTACTTCTGGTACGCCGGAGGGGTCCCCGCGGTCATGCTGGAGCTGCGGGACCTGCTGCACGAGGACTGCCTCACGGTCACCGGGAAGACGCTCGGCGAGAACCTGGACGAGATCGCCGCCAGCCCGGTGTACTTCGCCGAGCGGCGGGGCTACCTCGCCAACTACAAGACGGGTCCGGAGGAGATCATCCGGCCCCGCGACGATCCGTTCGGCAGCGACGGCGGCATCGCGGTGCTGTACGGGAACCTGGCGCCCGACGGGGCCATGGTCAAGGCGTTCTCCGTGCCTCCCGAGATGCACACCCACACCGGTCCGGCCCGCGTGTTCGAACACGAGGAGGACGCGGTCCACGCGCTCGTCTCCCGCCGGATCGAGCCCGGCGACGTCCTCGTCATCCGATACGAGGGGCCGCGCGCCAACGGCATGCCCGAGATGTACTACGCCGCCGCGATCCTCTCCGCGGACCCCGGCCTGAACACCACCACGGCGATCGTCACCGACGGCCGCTACTCGGGCGCCATGAAGGGCCCGTGCGTCGGCCACGTGTCACCGGAGGCCATTGACGGCGGCCCCATCGCCCTGGTCAGGGACGGCGACCTCATCGAGCTCCACATCCCGGAGCGACGCCTGGCGATCGTGGGCGTGGAGGGCGCGCACCGCTCGCCGGAGGAGATCGAGACGATCCTGGCGAGCCGACGCGCCGCCTGGACGCGCCCGCCGTCGAAGCACTCCTCGGGGATCCTCTCCCTCTACGAGCGCACCGCCCGCAGCGCCTCCGAGGGCGCCTCCCTCACCTGAGCCGAGCACGGGGTGGCCGGCCAGCAAGGGGCGGCCGCCCGCCGCCGGTGCGCCTGCGCGGAGACCCGCCGCCGACGGCCGGCTACAGCGCCGCGGCTCCGCGCTCGCGCAGCGCCTGGCCGTACTGCTGGAGGACCCACAACTCGTTCTGCACGGCGGTGAGCTGGGCGGGGTCGCCCTGGTGGCCCAGGCGGGCCAGGCTGGACTGGACCTCCTGGATGCGGCGGTCCACCGCGCGGCGGCGGACCGCGACCAGCTGCTCCCCCGCGTAGTTCTCGTCGACCGGGCGGCGCACCATGATCGCCTCGACGGCCAGCTCGGTGACCATGGAGCGGACGGTGTCGTCGGGTGCGGCGTCGCGGACCCGGATCAGGTACTCCTGCGGGTCCTGGGCGCCGGCGTCGGCGCCGCCCGCGTCCATCACGGCCTGGCGGACCGCCGCGTAGGGCGGTGCGGTGAACTCGTCGACGCCGTACGCGTCGAAGGCCGGGGAGACCAGCTCGGGCCGCTGAAGGGCGAGCTTGATCAGCTCACGCTCGGTGGCGTGCACCGGGTTGCGCAGGTTGAGCGGCGCGCCCGACGGCCCGCGGGAGCCCTGCGCGGCGGGGCCGCCCTGGGAGGCGCCCGGGCCGTCCTGCGGGTGGCGCGGGCCGTTCTGCGGGGGGCGGCCGTTGTCGGGGGCGGGGCCGCGGCCGCCGCGGTCGCGGGCCCAGCGGGCGATCTGGGCGACCCTGCGCACCACGAACTGGGTGTCCAGGATGCCGAGCATGCCGGCGAGCTGCACCGCCACCTCGTGCTGCGCGCCCACGTTCTTGATCTTGGCGACCACCGGGGCGGCCTCGTCCAGCGCGGCGGCCCGGCCGGCCGGGGTGTCGAGGTCGTAACGGGCCACGATCTGGCGCAGCGCGAACTCGAACAGCGGGGTGCGCGGCTGCACCAGGTCGGCGACGGCGTCGTCGCCCTTGGCCAGGCGCAGGTCGCAGGGGTCCATGCCGTCGGGGGCGATGGCGATGTAGGTCTCGGCGGCGAACTTCTGGTCGTCCTCGAAGGCGCGCAGCGCGGCCTTCTGGCCGGCGGAGTCGCCGTCGAAGGTGAAGATCACCCGCGAGGTGCCGTTGTCCATCAGCAGCCGGCGGAGGATCTTGATGTGGTCGCCGCCGAAGGCGGTGCCGCAGGTGGCTATCGCGGTGGTCACCCCGGCGAGGTGGCAGGCCATGACGTCGGTGTAGCCCTCGACGACCACGGCCCGGCTGGTCTTGGCGATGTCCTTCTTGGCGAGGTCGATGCCGTAGAGGACCTGCGACTTGCGGTAGACGGGGGTGTCGGGGGTGTTGAGGTACTTGGGCCCGTTGTCCGACTCGTAGAGCTTGCGGGCGCCGAAGCCGACGACCTCGCCGCCGATGTCCCGGATCGGCCACATCAGGCGGCCGCGGAAGCGGTCGATGGGGCCGCGGCGGCCCTCCTGGGCGAGGCCGGAGGTGAGGATCTCCTTGTCGCTGAACCCCTTGCCGCGCAGGTAACGGGTGAGGTGGTCCCAGCCCTGCGGGCTGTACCCGACGTTGAAGTGCTCGGCGGCCCCCTGGTCGAAGCCGCGCTCGGCGAGGAAGGCGCGGCCGGTGTCCGCCTCCGGGCTGGTGGCCAGCTGCTCGGCGTAGAACTGGGCGGCGATCTTGTGCGCCTCGATCAGGCGGATGCGCTCGCCGCGCTGGTGGGAGGGGTTGTAGCCGCCCTCCTCGTACCGGAGCGTGATGCCCGCCTGGCCGGCCAGGCGCTCGACGGCCTCCGAGAAGGTGAGGTGGTCGACCTTCATCACGAACGTGATGGTGTCGCCGCCCTCCTGGCAGCCGAAGCAGTGGAAGAGGCCCTTGGCGGGGCTGACCTGGAACGACGGGGACTTCTCGTCGTGGAAGGGGCACAGGCCCTTGAGGTTGCCGCCGCCGGCGTTCTTCAGCTGGAGGTACTCCGAGACGACGGAGTCGATCGGGACCGCGTCCCGAACCGCCTTCACGTCCTCGTCGTTGATCCTGCCGCCGCCAGCCACGTGCAAATTGTACGGGCGCGCGCCGACGTCACGGCTCCACCGCCCGCCGGACCCGCCCGCGCCGCACCCGGCGGCACGGGGCGGGACGGGCGGCGGCCCGGGCCCCGCCGGGTCAGGCGACGAGCGCGTCCAGGGCCACGCGGGGGTCGGACAGGGCGTCCGGGTCCACGGGCGCGCCGCCGCGGATCAGGTCCTGGATCGCGGGCGTGACGTCCCACACGTTGACGTTCATCCCGGCCAGGACGCGGCCGTCCTTCAGCCAGAACGCGATGAACTCGCGCTTGCCGGCGTCGCCCCGGATGACCACCTGGTCGTAGGCGCCCGGCGGCGCCCACCCGGAGTACTCCATGCCCAGGTCGTACTGGTCGGAGAAGAAGTACGGGACCCGGTCGTAGACGACCTCCCGCCCCAGCATGGCCCGGGCGGCCGCCGGTCCGCCGTTGAGGGCGTTGGCCCAGTGCTCCACCCGCAGCCGGGCGCCGAACAGCGGGTGCGGGAACGCGGCGACGTCGCCGGCCGCGAAGACGTGCGGGTCGGAGGTGCGCAGCGAGGCGTCGACCGCGATGCCGCCGCCCAGCTCGCGGGGCGCCAGCTCGAGTCCGGCCGCCTCCGCCAGCGCGGTCCGGGGGGCCGCGCCGATCGCGGCGAGCACGGCGTGCGCCGGGTGCTCCTCGCCGTCCTCTGTCCGCGCGGCCAGGACCAGCCCGTCCTGGCCGACGATCTCGGTGAGCTTCGCCCCGAACTGGAACCGCACCCCGTGCTCGCGGTGGAGCTCGGCGAAGACGTTGCCCAGCTCCGGGCCCAGCACCCCGTACAGGGGGGTGGGAGCGGGTTCGACGACGGTGACCTCGGCCCCGTAGTGCCGTCCCGCGGCGGCGACCTCCAGGCCGATCCAGCCGGCCCCGGCGATCAGCAGGTGCCCGTTGTCGCGGCCCAGCGCGGCCAGCACGCCCTTGAGCCGCTCGGCGTGCGCGAACCGCCGCAGGTGGTGGACGCCCGTCAGGTCGGTGCCCGGCACGTCCAGCCGGCGCGGCTCGGCGCCGGTGGCCAGCAGCAGCCGGTCGTAGGGGACGAGCGTGCCGTCGTCCCCCAGGCGTACGGTCCGGGCCGCGGTGTCGAGCGCGTCCACGGTCTGCCCGAGGTGCAGCTCGATGTCGTGGGCGGCGTACCAGGCCGCCTCGTGCACGAGCGCGCTGTCGCGGTCCGCGGAACCGAGCAGGTAGCCCTTGGACAACGGGGGCCGCTCGTAGGGATGGTCCCGTTCGTCGCTGATCAGTATCACCCGCCCGCGGAAACCCTCGGCGCGCAGCGTCTCCGCTGCCTTCGCGCCGGCCAGGCCTCCTCCGACGATGACGAACGTCTGGTCCGCGTCGACCACGATGTGCCTCCTTCTCCGGTGGTGCCGGATGAGCGTCCCGCACGGAGGCTAGTGCCCGGAGAGAAGCTGCCGAAGAGGCCACGCGGTCCTTGTCCCGGCGGTAACGGACCGTTTCGGCCGGGACGGGCCGCTCCGCCGCGGGAGGGCGGGCCCTCGGGCCGGGGCCGGCCCTCCGGGCGCGGACGGGTGTCAGGCCTGCATGGTGAGGCGGGTGTGCAGGGCCCGGGCAGAGGCGTCGGTCATGGAGGCGATCTGGTCGACGATCACCCGCTTGCGCGCCCGGTCGTCCGCGGCGGCGTCGAACAGCGCCGCGAACTGCGGGTCCAGCCCTTCCGGCGCCCGCGCCGTGAGCGCCTCCGCCAGCTCGGCGACGACCACCCGCTGGTCGGCGCGCAGCCGTTCCTGCTCGGCCCGCTGCATCACGTACAGGTCGGCGACGGCCTTGAGCACCGCGCACTCCATCCGGGTGGTCCGCGGCACCACCAGCTGTGCCTTGTACCGGGTCAGCCGGCCGTCCCCATAGGCGGCCCTGGTCGCCGTCTCGGCGGCGGTGCAGAACCGTCCGATCAGCTGGCTGGTGGCGTCCTTGAGCCGGGCCTGGTCGACGGCGCTGCCGTCGTAGCCGTGCGGCCACCACTCCTGGGCCTGGAGCCGGTCGAGGGCCGCGCCGAGTTCCTCCGGGTCGGTGTCGGCGGGCACGTACCGGGCGTCCAGCACCGCCACCGTGAAGATCTCGCGCCGGTCGGTGGCGCTGTGCAGCCGGGACGGCTGGATGTGACCGGCGTGCAGCCCGTCCTCGACGTCGTGGACGGAGTAGGCGACGTCGTCGGCCCAGTCCATCACCTGCGCCTCGAAGCAGACCCGGTCGCGGGCGGGCGCGTCGGCCCGGACCCAGTCGAAGATCCGGCGGTCGTCCTCGTAGACGCCGAACTTGCGGAAGGCGGGACCGGCCGGGTGACCGCCGCGCGGCCAGGGGTACTTGGCGGCGGCGTCCAGCGCGGCACGGCTCAGGTTGAGGCCGACGCTGGTCATCTCGCCGGTGGTGCGGTCGGTGACGAACCGCTTGGGCTCCAGGCGGGTGAGCAGCCGCAGCGACTGCGCGTTGCCCTCGAAGCCGCCGCAGTCGGCGGCGAACTCGTCCAGCACCTGCTCGCCGTTGTGCCCGAACGGCGGGTGGCCCAGGTCGTGGGAGAGGCACGCCGCCTCCACCAGGTCGGGGTCGCAGCCGAGGGCCGCGCCCAGCTCCCGGCCGACCTGGGCGCACTCCAGCGAGTGGGTGAGCCGGGTGCGGGGGCTGGCGTCCCAGAGGCGGACGGTGCCCGGGGTGACGACCTGGGTCTTCCCGGCGAGCCTGCGCAGCGCGGCGGAGTGCAGCACCCGGGCGCGGTCCCGCTGGAAGGCGGTGCGTCCGGGACGCTTGTCGGGTTCCGGGGCCCAGCGCTCGACGGCTGCCTCGTCGTATCCGGCGGTCGGTTCGTTGCCTGCCATGTCGACGACAGTAATTGGTGCGGGCGACAGCCGCCTCGTGTCGGCCAGGACCCGTCCGGCGGACAGGCCCTACGCCGCGGCGAGCGCGGGGCGCGGCTGTGCGGCGGTGGCGGCCGCCTCGTCGTGACGAAGCAGCACCAGGCGGACGACGTCGGGGTGGGCGCCGAGCGGCGCGGCCACGATGCCGGGGGCGGCCTCGGCGGTCTCGGTGTGGAAGCGTCCGGGGGCGG
Organism: Streptomyces sp. NPDC002734; assembly: GCF_040295685.1. NCBI lineage: Bacteria > Bacillati > Actinomycetota > Actinomycetes > Kitasatosporales > Streptomycetaceae > Streptomyces > Streptomyces sp. NPDC002734. Next base: position 172,256 of record NZ_JBEOVU010000013.1, on the reverse strand, counting down.
TGAAGTAGGAGGCGACGGCCACCTCGGTGCGGCCCCGGGCGGCCAGCGCGGCCGCCGCGTCGGCGACGGAGGGCGCGGCGGAGGCGTAGGCGGGGACCACGGGCACGCCCAGGCGGGCGGACAGCGCGGCGGCGGTGCGGCGGGTGTCCACGGCCCCGTCGGGGTCGCGGGAGCCGGAGGCGGCGAGGACCACGCCGTGCCGGGCGGTCACCGCGCCCGCGGTCCCGGGCCAGCCCGCCTCGACGAGCCGCCGGTGCAGGGCGCGCACCAGCAGCGGGTGCGGCCCCAGGGCGGGCGCGAGGCGGACCGGGCCGGTGGCGTGCGCCGCGACGGTGTGCGGGATGTCCCGCTTGACGTGGTGTCCGCGGCCCAGCAGCAGCGGCACCAGCACGGCGGGCGTGCCGCCGAGGGCGCCGAGGGTGTCGGCCAGCAGCGGCTCGTTCAGTTCGATGTGCCCGAGCCGGACGTCGAGGCCGGGCCGCGCCGCGCGCACCAGGCCGGCCAGGGCCCGCGCGGTGGCCAGGGCCCGGGGGTCGCGGCTGCCGTGCGGCACGAGCACGAGGGCGGGGCGTGAGGTCTCGGACATGCCACCGATCCTCCCCCGGTCACGTTGCCGCCCGGTTGCCGCCCGGCGTCCGCCTTGTTTTCCCTCCGATCACAGCGGCTCCGCACCCGGTGTGAGCGGCGTGGGGAACCACCCCACCGCCTCCGGGCGTGTGGGACGACGTGGGGAAACGACACGAGACGCCGCGCGCGCCGCGGCAGGCGCTGCCCGGGATCCTGCCGCGGGTGCGGTGGGGTGTGCGGGCGGCGGCGCGAAGGGCGTGGCCGCGGACGACGGCCGGCCGGCGGCGGGTGGTGCGCGCGGCGGTGGCCGTGTGCGCGCTGGCGCTGCTGCCCTACGCGTGGGTGTGGACGGCGGCGGACGACCGCCTCCGCTCCCCCGAGGAGGCGCCGCGCACCGACGTCGCGGTGGTGTTCGGCGCCGGGCTGTGGGACGGCGAGCCCTCCCCCTATCTGGCGCACCGCCTGGACATCGCGGCCGCGCTCTACGCGGACGGCCGCGTCCGGGTCGTCCTGGTCACCGGCGACAACAGCCGCGAGGAGTACGACGAGCCGGACGCGATGCGCGCCTACCTGATGGAGCGCGGTGTGCCCGGCTCGCGGATCGTCAGCGACTACGCCGGCTTCGACACCTGGGACTCCTGCGCCCGGGCGAAACGGATCTTCGGCGTGGACGAGGCGGTCCTGATCAGCCAGGGCTTCCACGTCCGCCGGGCGGTGGCACTGTGCCAGGAGGCGGGCATCACCTCCTACGGCGTGGCGGCCACCGGCGACCGGCACGACGCCGTCTGGTACTACGGCGTCGTCCGGGAGACCCTCGCGGCGGGCAAGGCCGGGCTCGACGCCCTCCTCGAGCCGGACCCGCACTTCCTCGGGCCCCGCGAGAAGGGTGTCGAGAAGGCCCTCGCGGCCCGGTGAGACGCGGCCCTCGCGGCAGGTGGGACGAGGCCCTCGCAGCGGGGGAGGGAGAGCCCTCACAGCGGGGCGGGACGGGCCGGGAGGTCACCGTCCCGGCCGCGTAACCGGCGGCGACGGGCCTCGTAACAGCTCCCGCGCACGCTGGTCGGTATGCAGAACACCGCCGCGTCCACGCCCACCCACTGCCCGTACTGCGCCCTGCAGTGCGGCATGAACCTGGCCCCCGCCGAGGGGGGCGGAGTGCAGGTGCTGGAGCGCGCGGACTTCCCGGTGAACCGGGGCGCTCTGTGCGGCAAGGGCCGCACCGCCCCGGCCGTGCTGGAGCGCGCGGCGCGGCTGACCGAACCGCTGGTGCGCGGCGCCGACGGCGAGCTGACGCCGGCGAGCTGGGACGAGGCCCTGGACCGGGTCGCCGGCGCCCTGCTGCGCACCCGCGCCGAGCACGGCGCGGACGCGCTGGGCGTCTTCGGCGGCGGCGGCCTCACCAACGAGAAGGCGTACACGCTGGGCAAGTTCGCCCGGGTGGCGCTCGGCACCTCGCAGATCGACTACAACGGCCGGTTCTGCATGTCCTCCGCCGCGGCCGCCGGGACGAAGGCGTTCGGCGTGGACCGCGGCCTGCCGTTCCCGCTGGAGGACGTCCCGCGCACCGGGTGCGTGATCCTGGTCGGCTCCAACCCGGCCGAGACCATGCCGCCGTCGCTGCGCTACTTCACCGAACTGCGCGACAACGGCGGCACGCTGATCGTGATCGACCCGCGCCGCACCCGCACCGCCGAGCAGGCCGACCTGCACCTGGCGCCCCGCCCGGGCACCGATCTCGCCCTGGCGCTCGGCCTGTTGCACCTGGTGGTCGCCGAGGGACGGACCGACGAGGCGTACATCGCGGAGCGGACCACCGGCTGGGAGGAGGCCCGGGCCGCGGCGATGGCGCACTGGCCGGAGTACGTGGAGCGGATCACCGGCGTGCCGGTGCCGCAACTGCGCGAGGCGGTACGGATGTTCTGCGAGCCCGAGGCGGCGATGGTGCTCACCGCGCGCGGCCCGGAGCAGCAGTCCAAGGGCACCGACACGGTCGGCGCGTGGATCAACCTCTGCCTGGCCACCGGCCGCCCCGGCCGCCCGTACTCCGGCTACGGCTGCCTCACCGGGCAGGGCAACGGCCAGGGCGGCCGCGAACACGGCCAGAAGGCCGACCAGTTGCCCGGCTACCGCAAGCTGGACGACCCGGAGGCGCGGCGCCACGTGGCGGGCGTGTGGGGCGTGGACCCGGACTCGCTGCCGGGGCCGGGCCGCAGCGCCTACGAACTGCTGGACGCCCTCGGCACCGACGTCCGCACCCTGCTGCTGATGGGGTCCAACCCGGTGGTCTCCGCGCCGCGCGCCGCGCACGTGGAGGAGCGGATCCGCTCGCTGGACTTCCTCGCCGTGGCCGACGTGGTGCTCTCCGAGACGGCGGCGCTGGCCGACGTGGTGCTGCCGGTGACCCAGTGGGCGGAGGAGACCGGCACCACCACCAACCTGGAGGGCCGGGTGCTGCTGCGGCGGCAGGCGCTGGCCCCGCCCGCCGGGGTGCGCAGCGACCTGTACGTGATGCGGGAGCTGGCCGCCCGGCTCGGCGTGGAGAAGGGGTTCTCCGACGACCCCGAGGAGGTCTTCGAGGAGCTCCGCCGGGCGAGCGCGGGCGGCCTCGCGGACTACTCGGGCATCACCTACCGGCGACTGGCGGAGGAGAACGGCGTGTTCTGGCCCGCGCCGGAACGGGTCGACGACGGGGGTGCCGGGGACGGCGGGGGTGCCGGTGACGGCGCGCCCGGGGACGGACGCGGGCTCGGGAACGGACGGCCCGAGGGCGGCGGCACCGTCCCGCACCCCGGCACGCCGCGGCTGTTCCTCGACCGGTTCGCGCACCCGGACGGCCGGGCCCGCTTCGTGCCGGTCGTCCACCGGGCCTCGGCGGAGGAGCCCGACGAGGAGTACCCGCTGCTGCTCACCACCGGGCGGGTGGTCTCCCAGTACCAGTCGGGCGCGCAGACCCGCCGCGTCGCCGAGCTGAACGCGGCGGCGCCCGGCCCCTTCGTCGAGCTGCACCCACGGCTGGCGGAGCGGCTGGGGGTCGCGGAGGGCGACCGGCTCGCCGTGGTCTCCCGGCGCGGCCGTGCGGTGGCCCCGGCGCGGGTCACCGGGGCGATCCGGCCGGACACGGTGTTCATGCCGTTCCACTGGTACGGCGAGGGCCGCGTCAACACCCTCACCAACCCGGCGCTGGACCCGGTCTCCCGCATGCCGGAGTTCAAGACCTGCGCGGTCCGCGTGGAGCGGGCCTGAGCGCTCGACGGGCGAACCGGTGGCCGGTCGACGAGTGGACCGGTCGGCGGGTGGACCGGTAGCCGGTCGACGGGTGGACCGGTGGCCGGCCCCGCTCAGATGCCGGTCGTCACCCGGCCACCGCCACCGGTACCCCGGCCCGGGCCTCCCGACCGGATCTTCTGACCGGCGAGGCGTGCGGCGAGGAACTCCCTTTCGGCCTCGTTGCCGGTCAGCTCCAGCGCCTGCCGGTAGGCGGCCGCCGCCTCGTTCGTACGGCCAAGGCGTTGCAGGAGGTCCGCCTTGATCGCTGGCAGGTAGTGGTACCGGGAGAGGCGGCCGTCCTGCTCCAGTGCCTCGACCTGCGCCAGCGCGACCGCCGGTCCGTGGGCCATCGACAGCGGCACGGTCCGGTTCAGCGCGACGACCGGTGAGGGCCACAGCGACAGCAGCCTGTCGTAGAGGGCCACGATCTGTGGCCAGTCCGTCTCCTCGTACGTCGGCGCCTCGGCGTACAGCGAGGCGATCGCCGCCTGCAGGGTGTAGCGCCCTGCGCGGCTGGTGCGCAGGCCGGCCACGATCAACTCGTGCGCCTCGGTCAGCGCGGCGCGGTCCCACAGCGAGCGGTCCTGCTCCTCGAGCCGCAGCAGCCGGCCGTCCGCGCCCGTGCGGGTGGCGCGCCGGGCGTCGGTCACCAGGATCAGCGCCAGCAGCCCACGGACCTCGGGCTCGTCGGGCATCAGGCCCCGCAGGGTGCGGGTCAGGTGCAGCGCGCGGTCGGCCAGGTCGGGGCGCATGAGCGCGGGGCCCGAGGGGGCCGTGTGCCCGGCGGTGAACAGCAGATGGACCACGCCGAGGACGGCCGTCAGCCGGTCCGGCAGCTCCGCCGGGCGCGGCACGCGAAAGGGGATGCGGGCGGTGGAGATCTTCTTCTTCGCCCGGGTGATCCGGGCGGCCATCGTCTGTTCCGACACCAGCAGCGCCCGGGCGACGTCCGGTGTCGACAGCCCGCACACCAGCCGCAGCGTCAGGGCGAGTTGCGCCTCCTGGGCGAGTGCGGGATGGCAGCAGGTGAAGATGAGCCGCAGGCGTTCGTCGGGGACGACATCCTCCGGGTCGACCGCCTGCCCCTGGTCCTGCTCGTCCAGCTCCTCCGACGCGAACTCGTCCACGGCCTCCTCCGGCTCGACCAGCAGCGGCAGTTTCGAGCGGAACGTCCGCTCGCGGCGGATCGCGTCCACCGCCCGGCGCTTGGCCGTGGTGGTGAGCCAGGCCGCGGGGTTGTCCGGGATCCCGTCGCGCTCCCAGGTCGTGAGCGCCGCGGTGTACGCCTCCTGTACGCACTCCTCGGCCAGATCCAGCTCGCGGGCGACACGCACCGTCGCGGCGAGCACGAAGGCCCACTCGCGCCGGTGCGCGTCAGCGACCGCCTGCCTCGCGTCCGTCGCGCCCGTCGCGTCCGCCATGGCCGTCATCGGGTGATGGGCGCGACACCGCCCGCGACGGGCCGCACCTCGACCCCGCCGCGGCCCCACTGGACAGCCGGGTTGCGGCGTGCCAGCTCCAGGGCGGCGTCCAGGTCGGGAGCCTCGATGACGCAGATGCCGGCGACGACTTCCCTGGAGTCGATGAAGGGGCCGTCGGTGACCACGTCGCCGCGCAACGAGGTGGCGGTGTCGACCGGATGCAGCGCGTACGCCGTGATCATGGCGCCGGAGTCGATGAGGTCGTCGGCGTGCCGCTTGCTCGCCGCCTGCTGCTCGGGGCCGTAGTCGCCGGCCGTGGGGTCGTCGTAGATGAGGATCGCGTACTGGGCCAAGACGGGCCTCCTTGACTGTGTGTCCGGTCGGTACGCCTCTACGTCGGACGGGCGACGCGGATTCAACAGACCGTACGCAGACTTCTTCGGGCACCGGCGTCGGGAGCCGACCCGTGGCCGGTCAGCGGGTGAACCAGTCGCCGCCCGCGATGACCCGTCCCTCGGCGCGCAGCCGGGCGGCCAGGCGCGGGGCGGCGAGGTACACCCAGGCGAGGACCGTCGCCCCGTCGCGGGTGCGGGTGACCTCGCGGACCGCGCGGAGGTAGAGGCTGGACGGGTCGCCGGGCCGGTACTCCTCCAGTTGGTCCAGCGCGTCCAGCACCCGCTCGTAGCCGACCTCGGCGAGGGTCACCAGGTCTCCGCGGACGACGCCGGGCTCCACGTCGGCGGCCCTCCCGGCTCCGGGCTCGGCGCCGTCCTCCTCCAGCGCGTACGGGTAGCCGGGGCCCTCGTGCAGGACGACGCCGCGCAGCGTCGCCGGCTCCTCGGCGGTGGTGCGGCCGAGGAGGTACGAGGGGTGGTAGAGCCCGCCCGGGCGGAGCGTGCCGTAGACGAAGACGGGGAGCCGCTCGGTCCGCGGGCTCATCCGGCCGCCCCGGTCCCCGCGCCCGTCCCCGCGCCCGTCCCGGTCCCGGTCCCGGGTGTCGTCTCGTCCTCGACCCACCGCAGGTACGCCGCGTCGCCCCGCACCACGGGTGTGGCGATGATCTCCGGTGTCTCGTAGTCGTGCGCCGCCCGCAGGTACGCCTCCAGCGCCTCGTAGCGGGCGGCCGTGGTCTTGAACAGCACCTGCCACTCGGAAGCCGTCTCCACCACGCCCTGCCAGCGATAGACCGAGGTCACCGGCCCGGCGATCTGCGCGCAGGCGGCGACCCGCGCCTCCACGGCGCCCCGTGCGAGCGCCTGCGCCTTCTCCGGGTCGTCGATGGTGGTGAGCACGGTCAGCCACTCGGCCATGGTCGTCGTCCCTCCGCGGGTGCGCGGTCCTCGCTCCGGTCACCGCCATTGTCCCGCGCCGCGCCCTCACCCGTTCGCCGACCGGCCCGCAGGGCCCCTCGCCGCGCCCGCCGCCACGCGTGAACTGGGCGAACGCCGGGCGGCGCGGACGGTGCGGCGGCGCGCCGGCACCGCCTCGGCAAGCGCCGCGGCGCGCCTGCCGGTTACCTCGTGGGTGCAGGGGCGCGGGAGTCGGCGGCACTCCCGCATCGCCGGGCGAGAGCGACGGGACTGCCGGACACCTCCGCTGTCCGTCGCCGACCATCGCGCGCCCCTGACCCCTCCGGGCGCGACGCCCTCACCCCGGAGGGGCCGCACCCGGCGTCCCGACCCCGCAGCGGGGTGTCCCGAAGCGCCGCGCCGTGGAAAACTCCGTGGACCGGAACGGCAACCTCACCACCCGCCCGCGGCCGGCCGCGGGGGAGGAAACGGAGCACAGCGCATGAGCGGGCGAGAGTTCGACCTGGTGCTGTACGGCGCCACCGGCTTCGTGGGGGCTCTCACCGCCGAGTACCTGGCGCGGGCCGCCCCCGCCGGTACCCGGATCGCGCTGGCGGGCCGCTCGCCGGAGAAGCTGGACGCCCTCCTGCGGTCGCTCGGCGACGGCGCCTCAACCTGGCGGACGATCGTCGCGGACGCTGGCAGTGCCGCCGACCTGCAGGCGATGGCGGAGCGGACCGAAGTCGTCGTGACCACGGTCGGTCCCTACGCCCGCTACGGTCTGCCGCTGGTGGAGGCCTGCGCGAAGGCGGGGACCCACTACGCCGACCTCACCGGGGAGCCGCTCTTCGTGCGCGAGTGCGCCGACCGGCTCCACGAGGTCGCCGCCGCGTCCGGTGCGAAGATCGTCAACTCGTGCGGGTTCGACTCGGTCCCCTCCGACCTGAACGCCTATCTGCTCCACCGCAGGCTGGCCGACGACGACGCCGGACGGATGACCGGCACCACGCTGGTGGCGGCCCTCAAGGGCGGCATGAGCGGCGGCACCGTCGACTCCGGCATCACCCAGCTGGAGGCCGTCGCCGCCGACCGGTCGTTGGGGCGGGTCCTCGCCGACCCCTACGCCCTCAGCCCCGACCGCGGGCGCGAGCCCGACCTCGGGGCCCAGAAGGACCACGCGCTGCGCCGGGCCACCGACGTCGTCCCCGGCATGCCCGGGTGGGTCACCACCTTCATCATGGCCTCGCACAACACGAAGATCGTGCGCCGCAGCGCCGCCCTGCTCGACTGGGCGTACGGCCGCGACTTCCGCTACGGCGAGGTCATGTGGACCGGGAAGTCACCGGCGGCGCCGGTCGTGGCGGCGGGCGTCGCCGTGGCGTTGGCGGCGTTCCAGGCAGGCGGGCCCCTGGTCGCCCGCGGCCCGGGCCTGCGGCTGCTGCGCCGCATCGCGCCCAAGCCCGGCACCGGGCCTGACGCGAAGGCCCGTGCGAACGGGCACTTCACCATGACCACGGTCACCCGGAGCACCACCGGGGCCCGCTACCGGGCCGTGTTCGCCGCCCAGGGGGATCCGGGATACCAGGCCACGGCGGTGATGCTCGGCGAGAGCGGCCTCGCGCTCGCCCTCGACGGGGAACGGCTCCCCGCCACCGCCGGCGTCCTCACCCCGGCCACCGCCATGGCCGACGCCCTCACCGAGCGGCTCCGCGCGGCGGGCTTCACCATCACCACGGAACGCCTGGACGCCTGAGCCCGCTGCCCTTGTCGGTTCCCTCCGTTAAGGTCTGCGGCCATGACTGAGAGCACCGTCGAAGAGTGGCCGGAACCCCCTCTCGCCGGCACCGAGGCGGCAGCCGTCCTCGGCGCCCTCGAACGGCAGCGGGCCACCCTGGCCTGGAAGTGCTCCGGCCTGGACGCCTCCGGCCTGCGCGCCACCCTCGGCCCGTCCACCGTCACGCTCGGCGGCCTCCTCAAGCACCTGGCACACGTCGAGGACAGCCACTTCGCCCGCCTGTGGCTCGGCTCCCCGGTCGGTGCTCCCTGGAGCGACGTCGACTGGGACAGCACCCCCGACTGGGACTACCGCTCGGCCGCGGAGGACACCCCCGAGGAACTGCGCGCCCTCTGGCAGGCATCGGTCGCCCGCTCCCGTGCGGTCGTCGACGCGGCACTCGCCACGGGTGGGCTGGACCAGCTCGGCGCCTACACCACCCGTGGCGGTGAACGCCCCAACCTCCGCCGGATCCTTCTCGACCTCGTCGAGGAGTACGCCCGCCACGCCGGTCACGCCGACCTGATCCGCGAATCCGTCGACGGGCTCACGGGCGAGGACCCGCCCAGGTGACCGAGGCAGGTGTCGTGCCCATGAGCGTTGCCGACGGCTCAGGGCTGTACGCCCGGGGCCGGGGCCCAAGGCCTGGGCATGGGCGGCTCAGGCCAGCCACTGGTCGTACGCCATCTTGACGACCAGCGCGAAGACGACCGTGAGCAGCACCACGCGGACGAAGCCGCTGCCGTGCTTGAGGGCGGTGCGGGCGCCGAGCATGCCGCCGGCCAGGTTGAAGACGGCCATCAGCGCGGCCAGCTGCCAGAAGACGGTGCCCTTCCAGGCGAACATCGCCAGCGCGCCGGCGTTGGTGCAGCAGTTGACGATCTTCGCGGTGGCCGAGGCGCGGACCAGGTCGAGGTGGAGGATCGCGGTGAGCGCCAGCACGAGGAAGGTGCCGGTGCCCGGGCCGATCAGGCCGTCGTAGAAGCCGATGCCGACGCCGCCGATGCCGATCGCGGCGAGCACCCGTCGCCGGGAGACCGGCTCGGCCGAGGGCACGGTGCCGAACGCCGGCCGCAGGATGACGAAGGCGCCGACGCCCAGCAGCACCAGCATCACCACGGGCTTGAGCACGTCCGCGCTGAGCGCCGCCGCCACCAGCGCGCCGCCGCCGGCCCCGGCAAGGGCGGCAACCCCGATCTTCACGGCGGTGCCGACGTCCACGGGGGTGCGGCGGGCGTAGGTGACGGCCGCGCCGGTGGTGCCGACGATGGCCACCGCCTTGTTGGTCCCCAGCGCGAACTGCGCGGCCTGGCCGCCGGCCGGGAGGCCCAGCAGCAGCGCGGGCAGCAGCAGGAGCCCGCCGCCGCCGACCACGGCGTCTATCCATCCGGCCGCCAGTGCGGCGACGCAGAGCAGGACGACGGCGGTCAGCGTTATGTCAGGCATGATCGTCACCCTACGAAGGGCACATATGTAGCGTCCACGGACTTGAGTGGCTTCTGAGCTTGCCGCGTCGAAGACCGAGGTCGTCGGGCAGCACCCTGAACGCCTTGTGCCTGCCGAGAGGCCGGACGGCGCGGACGTCACGGCCCCAGGTCGGGATCGAGCTCGCTGTCGATGGCGGTACGTTGGGCCGGCGATCCGACCTGGAAGGTCTCGTGATGACGGCGCTGAAGCCGAGAGAACGCACCGCCGCCGACCTGCCCGCCTGCGTGGAGGCGCTGCGCGCCGTGCACGAGCGGGACGGCTATCCGCTGAACTGGCCGACCGACCCCGCGGCCTGGCTCAGCCCACCCTCGCTGGTGGGGGCGTGGGTGGCGGAGCGCGACGGCCTGGTCGTGGGCCATGCCGCGCTCTCCCGCCCGGCCGAGGACGACCTGTCGCCCGGCCTGTGGGGCGGCGACCGGAGCGGCGCGGTGGTGGTGAACCGTCTCTTCGTCTCCCCCGCCGCCCGCGGTCTCGGCGCGGGCGCGGCCCTGCTGGAACACCTCACCGCCGAGGCCGCCGCGGCGGGACGGCACCCGGTCCTCGACGTGCTCTCCACCGACACCGCGGCGGTCTCCCTCTACCGCCGCCTGGGCTGGCGGCACCTCGGCGACCGCGAGCAGCGGTGGGGGCCGCAGCAGACGGTGACCCTCCGCTGCTTCGCGGCGCCGGGCGGGCGGGGGACGGCCACGCGCCCCCAGGCCAGGTGATCGACGCGGCCTGTCGCCGAGCAGCGTCCGGCCCGGACGGTCGGCGACGGGCCGCGGCGCGACGCCCACGCCGGCCACCAAGGTGCGGGCAGAGGCGGCCCTTCGCGCGGGCGATGCTCTGCAACCGATCGCCTAGGTGGTCGTGCGTCTGCGGGCCAGTTCCCTGCCCTCCTCGATCAGCGCGTCGGCGACCAGCAGTCGCGGCAGGAGGTCCGGTTCCAGTGTCATCGCGCGGAAGACGAGTGCGACGGTCACGTCGTGGTCGGGCCGGTGGACGACGTCGACGGGGTCGGAGGCCCGGATGTCTCCCGGCTCGATCACGCGCAGGTAAGCCCCCGGCACCGCGGCCCGGGTGAACCGCTTGATCCAGCCCTCCCGCTCCAGCCAGCCCTGGAACGTCGCGCAGGGGATCCGCGGGCACGACACCTCCAGGACCACGTCCGGCCCGATGCGCCAACGTTCACCGATCAGGGCGCCGTTGACGTCGAGGCCGAGGGTCGTGAGGTTCTCCCCGAAGACGCCGTTGGCGAGCGGCCTGCCCAGCTCGGCCTCCCACCCGTCGAGATCCTCACGGGCATAGGCGTAGACGGCCTGGTCGAAACCGCCGTGGTGCTTCACGTCGTAGACACGGTCGCCGGCGAGACCGACCTCGCCGGTGCCCTTGGGCCCGGGCGCGGTGACGGCGACCAGGCCGTCGACAGGCCGCTTGTCGATGCCCGTCGCGCTGAGGCCCTTCCACGGGTTGGGGCGGGGCCTGCCGACATTGACGGAGAGCAGCTGCATGCGCGAGACGGTACGGTCCTCCGCACGCCGGGGCGACCCGTTTCCCCGCCAACCTGTGGCAGTCGTGGGTTCGGGCGGGGACAGGGGCCGGGCGGCGACGGTGTCCCTCGTCGCCGCCCACGCCCGTGGTCCGACCTGGGTGGGCAGGACCCCGGTGAGCGGGTGGGTCCGTGACGGCGGTCCGGCACGCCGGACCCTCGGACGGGACCTAGTTCTTCGTCCCGTCGACGATCACCGGCGAGCCGCCCGAGCCCGAGCCGCACGGCGACGCGTACACCGGGTGGGACTTGGCGGCCTCCTTGAACGCCTCCAGGCACTGGTTGTAGAGCACCTTGTCGCTCAGGGAGCGCTCCAGGATCTTGTTGGCGTCGGCGATGCCCTTCGCCTCGATCCGCCGCCGCTTCGCCTCCGCCTCGGCTGTCCGCCCCGCCTCCTCGGCCCGCTGGGTCGCCTGCTCCTGCTGCAGCTTGGCGTCGATCTGGTCCTGCAGCTTCTTCGACGGCCGGACGTTGCGCAGGTTCACGGCGGTGACGTCGATGCCGCGCGGGGCCAGCCGCTTCTTGATCAGGTCCGCGATCTCGGTGCCGATCTGCTCGCGCGCGGAGGCGTAGCCCTCCTCGCTGGTGTGCTGCGCGAAGACGTTGCGGATGATCTCCCGGCTGTCCGGGGTGACCAGCCGCTCCTGCACGCCTTCCTCGCTGCCCGCCAGCTGGTAGAGCCGCACCGCGTCCTTGGGCACGACGGCCCACTTCACGGTGACGTCGGCGTAGAGCACCCCGCCCTCCGAGGAGCGGACCTCGACGCGGTCCCTGCCGTCGAGGTTCAGGTCCACGGGGCGGGTGGAGAAGGTCGTGACGTCGGTGAACGGCGACGAGAGGTTGACGCCGGAGGACAGCGGCTCGCCGACCGAGCCGAAGGTCACTGGGACGCCCACCTCGTAGGCGCTCACCACGTGCACGCAGGCGAAGATCCCGGACAGCACGGCGGCCACGGCGCTGATCGCCGCGCCCAGCTTCCAGCCGCCGCTGTCCTGGGCTCGGCCGACGACGTACAGCACGACCGCCGCGACGAGCAGCAGCACACAGAGAAAGAGCATCCGGTCCCCCTGGCCCCCTGTTCCGGGTGACGGGCCCGCCCGGTCGGAGCGGGCCCCGCGAGTCCCGCCGGGAGCTGCCCGCGCGAGTCGCATCCCTGCGGACGCCACACCACCGCGTCGCGGTTCCTGCGAACCGGGACACCTCCCGGCCCGCGGCGCGGGAGCGGCAGGACTGCCCCCGTCCGCCCCATTGACGCGGTCATGCCTCCCCCGCATCATCGTGGGAGCGCTCCCACCTGACAGGTCCTCAGATTCGTGGACCACCATCGGCACCGGGCGTCCGCCGTCGGTGTCGCCCGAGGAGGAACACGCCCCATGCCGCTCGCCCATCGACTCACCCATGGCCTGTTGGGCCGCGCCGGTCTCGCCCGGTCCGGCCGCGGAGGCCGTGGACGCCCTGTCGCCGTGCTGACCTGCGCGCTGGCCACCGTCGCCGCGCTGGCCGCCGTTCCGCCGAGCCCGGCGGCCGCCGGCCAGGCCGCCGAGGCCTCGGCCGCCGACGCGGCGACCGTGGACGTCTCCGTCAACGCCGGGGTCGGCCTCGGCACGATCGACAAGGCGGCGTTCGGGGTGAACACCGCCATCTGGGACTCCCACATGAACGACCCGGAGGTCGCCGACCTGATGGGCGCCGCGGGCGTGAAGGTGATGCGCTACCCCGGCGGGTCCTACGGCGACATCTACCACTGGAAGGACCACACCGCCCCCGGCGGCTACGTGGCCCCCGGCACCGGCTTCGACGCGTTCATGGGCACCGTCCGCGCCACCGGCGGCCAGCCGATGATCATCGCCAACTACGGCACCGGCTCCCCGCAGGAGGCCGCCGACTGGGTCCGGTACGCCAACGTCACCAAGGGGTACGGGGCGAAGTACTGGGAGATCGGCAACGAGAACTACGGCAACGGCCACTACGGCAGCGGCTGGGAGGCCGACGACCACGCGGACAAGAGTCCCAAGGAGTACGCCCGCAACGTCCTCGCCTACTCACAGGCCATGAAGGCCGTCGACCCCACGATCAAGATCGGCGCCGTGCTGACCACCCCGGGCGACTGGCCCGACGGGATCACCGGCGAGGGCGACTCGGCCGACTGGAACCACACCGTCCTGGCCGCCGTGGCCGGCACGGTCGACTTCGTGATCGTGCACTCCTACCCGGGCGGGTCGAGCGCCGACGAGGCCCTCGACCGGACGACCCGGCTGCCCGGGCAGCTGCGTGAGGTCCGCCGCCAGATCGACCGCTACGCCGGGGAGCGTTCCTCGAAGATCGGCATCGCGCTCACCGAGGTCAACTCCAACGCCCAGATGAACAGCCGCCCCAACGGCCTGTTCGCCGCGGACACCTACATGACGGCCCTGGAGAACGGCGTCTTCAACGTCGACTGGTGGAACACCCACAACGGCCCCGACAAGGTGAGCACGGTCGACGGCGACACCGACTTCAACGACTACGGCCTGCTCTCCAGCGGCGGCTGCGTCGGCGACGTCTGCCAGCCGGCCGTCAACACGCCGTTCCACCCCTACTTCGGCCTGAAGTCCCTCACCAAGCTGGGCGCGGCCGGCGACACCATGGTCGCCTCGTCGACCACCGACGACCAGGTCTCGGCCCACGCCGTGCACCGTGCCGACGGCACCCTGAGCGTCATGCTGATCAACAAGGACAAGGACGCCGCCCACACCGCGCGGATCGGCTACGCCGGGTTCACGCCCACCACGCAGGCCCCGGTGGTGCACCGCTACGGCCGTGGCGACACCGACGTCACCCGGGTCGCCGCCACCGGCGGGGGCGTCCAGGAGCTCCCGCCCTACTCGATCACCACGGTGACGGTCTCCCCGCACGCGGCGGCCGCCTCGGTCGGCGCCCCCGGCGCGCCCAGGGTCACCGCGGTGGACAGCTCCACCGCCACGCTGAGCTGGTCCGCGCCGAGCAGCGGCAAGGCGGTGCGCTACGAGGTGTACGAGCGCCTGGGCACGAACGCCCAGCTGCTGGCGACCTCGACCTCCACCTCCGCGACCGTGCGCAACCTCCCGCCGGGCTCCGAGCACACCGTCAACGTCCTCGCCCGTGACGCCGACGGCCGGCTCTCCCGCCCGTCCACGCCGCTGACCTTCGCCACCACCGCGCCGCGCGACAGCAGCTGCCTGGTCACCTACCGGGTGGACGCCGGCTGGGGCAACGGCTTCGTCGCCACGGTCACCGTGTCCAACCTCGCCGACACCGCGATCAACGGCTGGAGCCTGGACTTCGCCTGGCCCTCCACCGGCCAGTCCGTCCAGAGCTTCTGGAACGCGAAGGTCTCCAGCTCCGGCACCAAGGTCCACGTGACCGACAACGGGCAGAACGGGGAGCTCGCCCCGAAGGGCGGCTCCACCGCCACCTTCGGGTTCGTCGGCGCCAACGACGGGGCCAACCCCGCCCCGACGGCCTTCACCCTGAACGGCACGGTCTGCCGCACCTCCTGACCCGGACCGGCCCGGCCCCCGCACGGGAGGGGCCGGGCCGGTGCCCGGCGAGCACGCCACCGCCCGGCGCCCGTGCCACCGCCCACGTCACCGCCCGGCGAGCGGTCCGCCCGGGCGGCTCACCCGGCGGCGTACCCGTCGAGGTAGTCCAGGTCCCGGCGCGCCGGGCCGACGTGCACCTCCCCGTCGCGGACCTGCCACTCGGCGGGGCCGTCCGTCTCGTGGCTCACCAGGAACCACCCGGTGACCCGGTCCCCGTCCTCGTCCGAGGCGGGGATCCGGGCGACCGTCCGCAGCTGCCCCAGGACGTCCTCCAGGGCGGAGGCACGGATGCTCGCGCCGTAGAAGGCGTAGGCGCTCCAGTTGTACGGCTGGGGAAAGACCCAGCCACCGCGGTAGGGGAAGTCGGGGCCGGTCGCGTCGACGATCCGCCGGATCTCCGCCATCTGCCGGTCGTCCCCCTCCACGAAACCCCTGACCTCGGCGAAGACTCCCATTGACCTTTCCCCTCCGCTGAACTTGGCTGTTCCCCGAGCATCGTGCCGAACAAGGGGAGACCGTGGCCGGAACCGTAGTCGCCGTCAGCCGGAGCAAGGAGCACACCTTCACCAAGCCCAACGAGGAGAGCATCACCCTGCTCGCCGGGCTCGGTGTGGAGGGCGACGCCCACGCGGGCGTGACCGTGAAGCACCGGTCGCGCGTCGCGCAGGACCCGACGCAGCCGAACCTCCGGCAGGTGCACCTCATCCACACCGAGCTGTTCGACGAGGTCGTGTCGGCCGGTTACGTGGTGGCGCCGGGCGAGATGGGCGAGAACGTCACCACCCGTGGCGTGGACCTGCTCGGCCTGCCCACCGGCACGCTGCTGCGGCTCGGCGAGGAGGCGGTCGTCGAGGTGACCGGGCTGCGCAACCCCTGCCTGCAGATCGACAACTACCAGCGGGGCCTGCTGCGGCAGGTCGTGGGCCGCGACGAGCACGGCGAGGTCATCCGCAAGGCGGGCGTCATGGGCGTGGTCCTCACCGGCGGCGTCGTCCGCCCCGGCGACACCATCACGGTCACCCTCCCCGCGGAACCCCACCGGCCCCTCGAGAAGGTCTGAGCAGGATCGGCCTGGGCGCCCACCTCGCCGTGAGCGACCGCGGCTGAGCGCCCGCCCCTTCCGGACTTGGCGTCACCCCACCCGGTCGCCCGGGACCGGTGCGACCGTCTTCAGCGCGCCCGAGGCCTGTTCCACGAGCGCTTCGGCGAGGAGCGCGGTCTCCGGGTGGTCCTGCCGACGGCCGAGGGTGGCGACGCCGATGTGACGGGTCGGAGCCGGGGCGCGCACCGGGACGGTGCGGACGCCCTCCACCTCGGGAGTCAGGGCGACGGAGGGGACCAGCGAGACGCCCACGCCCGCGGCGACCAGGGAGCGGGCGAAGAAGTAGTCGGTCGTGGTGCCGCGCAGCCGCAGTTCGAAGCCGGCCTGCGCGGCGTGGCGGCGCAGGTAGGCCTCGGTGGTGAGGCAGCCCAGCACCCAAGCCTCGTCGGCCAGTTCGGCCAGGTCCAGCGCGTCACGGTCGGCGAGCGGGTGGGCCTGCGGCAGGACGAGGTGGAGCGGGTCCTCCAGCAGCGGGGTCCAGCGGACGCCGCGGCCCGCCCCGCCGGGCAGCGGGCCGTCGAAGTGGTAGGCGACCGCGAGGTCCACGGCGCCCTGCCGCAGCAACGGAAGGCTGTCCGCGGGTTCGCACTCCCGCACGTGCAGCTCGACACCGGGCCGGGCCGCCGAGAGCTTCGCCAGCGCGCCGGGGAGCAGCAGCCTGCCGCCGCTGGTGAAGGTGGCGACGGTCAGCCGGGAGCGCCCGGTGCCGATCCGGTCGATCTCGCGCCGCGCGTGTTCCAGCTCCGCCGCCACCGCCTCCGCGGCGCCGACCATGATCCGGCCGGACCGGGTGAGGGTGACGCCCCGCGTGCTGCGGACGACGACCTGGGCGCCCAGGCTCCGCTCCAGCGCGGCCACATGCTGCGAGACGGCCGAGGGCGTCAGGCGCAGTGCGGCGGCGGCCCGGTTGAAGCTGCCGTGTTCCGCCACTGCCCGCAGGACGCGGAGCCGGTGCACGTCGGTCAACAGTTCTCCTTAACGCCCGACCAGCTGGTCGGCACTTCTGCGGGTGACGACGGACCTCCAGGGTGGAGGCATGAGCGACAGGATCTGTGTGATCGGCGGAAATCGTTACTTCGGACGGTTGTTGGTGGAGCGCGCCTTGGCGGCCGGCCATCAGGTCACCGTGGTCAACCGGGGCTCCGCCGCCCCACCCGCGGGGGCGGACCACGTCGTCGCCGACCGGGACGACGAGACCACCCTCGGCGCCGCGCTCGGCTCCCGGGTGTTCGACGTGGTGGTCGACCAGGTCTGCTACACGCCGGTGCAGGCCGCCGTCGCCGCCCGCGTGTTCGGCGGCCGCACCCGGAGATACGTGATGACCTCCACCATCGAGGTCTACGACCCGGCGTCCGCCGCCCTCCCCGCCGTGCCGCTGGGGACCCCCGTGACGGAGGGCGTGGTGGACCCCGCCGGATGGCCTGTGGCCGCCGGCCTGCCCTGGTACGACGCGGCCTACCGGGACGCCCACTACGCCGAGGGCAAGCGCCAGGCGGAGGCGGTCCTCGCCCGGGCCGGCGCGTTCGGCTTCGTCTCCGTGCGCAGTGCCCACGTACTCGGCGGCGGGGAGCGGGAGTGGACCGGCCGGCTCGCGCACTACGCGGAGCGGGTGGCTCGCGGCGAGGAGATCGCCGTGCATGCCGAGCCGCTGCCCACGGTCTTCGTGCACCACGAGGAGCTGGCCGCGTTCCTCCTGTGGGCGGCCGTCGGCAGCGACTTCACCGGGCCGGTCAACGCCTGCTCCGACGGCTTCCTCGACGTCCACGGCCTGTGCGAGGAGGTCGCCGCGCGGGTCGGACGACGGCCCGCGTACCGCGTGACCGAGCCGGGCGGCGCCGCGTCACCGTTCTCCTTCGACCGGCACTACGCGATGAGCAACGCCCGCGCCAGGGACCTGGGGTTCGCCTTCTCGCCCGTGGCCGGGTGGCTGCCCCGAGCCGTCGCCGAGGCCGTCGCCGCCACCGCCGTCGCCGCCACCGCCGTCGCCCGCCCCGCATGAGTCGCCCGCCCTGCACGAGGAGGACCACGATGCGGCACCGCCGGATCGGAGAGACCCTGGTCGGCGCCGTCGGCCTGGGGGCCATGCCGCTGTCCGTCGAGCGCCGGCCGGACGAGGAACAGGCCGTCGCCACCGTCCACGCGGCCCTCGACGCGGGCGTCACGCTGATCGACACCGCCGACAGCTATCACTGGCACGCCGGCGAGACGGGGCACAACGAGCTGCTCCTCGCCCGCGCCCTGGCCCGCTACGGCGGCGACGTCTCGGGCGTCCTGATCGCCACCAAGGGCGGCCGGGGCCGCCCGGGCGACGGCAGCTGGACCGTGGACGGGAGACCGGAGCACCTGCGGCGTGCCGCCGAGGCCTCCGCCCGTCGGCTCGGCGTGGAGTCGCTCGGCCTCTACCAGCTGCACAAGCCCGACCCTGCCGTCCCCTGGGCCGACTCCGTCGGCGCCCTGCGCGGGCTGCTGGACGCCGGCACGATCCGCGCCGCCGGGCTGTCCAACGTGACCTGCGCCCAGATCCGTGAGGCACACGCCATCCTCGGGAAGGGCCTGGTCTCCGTGCAGAACCGGTACTCCCCCGCGGTCCGCGACAGCGAGCCGGAGCTGCGGCTGAGCACGGAGCTGGGGCTGGCGTTCCTCCCCTGGTCCCCGCTGGGCGGCTTGTCCCGCAGCTCCTTGGACGACCCGTCCTCCCCCGTCGCGTCCGGTACCGCCTTCCACCAACTCGCCGCGCGGCGCGGGGTGAGCCCGCAGCGGATCGCGCTGGCCTGGCTGCTCGCCCGCTCCCCCGTCGTGATCCCCGTGCCGGGAGCGACCCGACCGGCCTCGGTGCGGGACTCGGCGCGGGCCGTCGAGCTGGAGCTGGCCCCCGAGGAGCTGGCGCTGCTCGACGAGGCGCCGCCGCCGGGCTCGCCCCCGTCCTCCTCCCCCTCCTCCCTCACAGCCGGCCGGTGAAGTTCTCCTCGATCCACCGGGCGTCGGTCAGGTAGCGGCGGTGGTGGCCCTCGGCGAGGTGCCGGGCGAAGGCCGGGTGACCTGCCGCCGCCTGTGCGCGCATGTGGGCGACCAGGGTCCGCAGCCGCTCCGCCGCGACCGCGGGCAGCTCGGCCCGCTGCCCGTCGGTCAGCCCGTAGGCGTCGGCGAACAGGCGCAGGCGACGCAGCGCTTCCGCGACCGGGAGGGTGAGGGCGGTCTCGTCGGGGGCGTAGAGGGGGACGAAGCGGTAGGCGGTGTAGGCGGCGTCCCACACCCGCGGCGCGGGGTGGGCGGTGTCGAAGTCGATGAGGGCGACCGGCAGCCCCTCGCGGAACACGGTGTTGTAGGTGGCCGCGTCGCCGTGGCAGATCACCTCGGCCGGCTCGCGCGGCGGGAGGTGCCAGACGTCGTCCGGCCGGCGCGGGAAGCCGGCGGTCGCGTCGTGGAAGGCGCGCAGCAGGCGGCCCATGGCGGCCAGCGAGGGGTCACTGCGGCAGTACGGCGCGGAGAAGTCGTGCCCGACCTCCCCCGGCAGGAACTCGACGAACTCCCGCACACCGTCCCCACCGGCCACGCCATTTCCGGCGGCGGCACCGGCCCCGCCGTCGCCACCAGCCCCGCCGCCCGCACGGTCGCCATCGGCCCCGCCGTCCGCACCGTTCCCGCCGCGCTCCCCGAACCCGTACGGTCGCGGCGCCCCCGTGAAGCCCGCGTCGCGCAGGTGGCCGAGGAGTCGCTGCACGGTCGGGCTCCACGGCCCGGCCGGCCGACCGACCCGGTCGCCCTCGCGGACCACCTCGTTGACCCCACCCTGGAACACCTCACCGTCGTCCACGCGGGCAGGCTAACCGACTCCCGCCCGCCTCCTCCTCCCCTTTGCCCGCCCCCTCCCCGCAGGCCGCTCTCCCCGGGAGGCATACCCGGGCAGTGGTACGCGACGGCCCTCCAGGACTGAGGCCGACCGCCCTCACACCGTCCCCCCTCCCCCGCTGAGGGCAGCGTTCCTCGCGGGAAACGGGAGGGATGCGGTCGGGTAACACCCACGCCGCACGCTCGTGGGTATGACGTCGCAACAGCGTGTGGTGGTGATCGGGGCCGGTCCCGCGGGGGTGCGCCTCGCCCGCCGGCTCGGCGAGCTGGGCGTGCCGGCCGTGCTGGTCGGCGAGGAGGAGCACCGGCCGTACAACAGGGTGCTGCTCGCCGAGGTGCTGGCCGGGCGGTACGCCCCGGAGGTGATCGAGCTGCCCGCGCCGGCCGGTCTGGTGCGGGCCCGGGCGGTGAAGATCGACCGGGACGCGCGGCGCGTGTTCTGCGACGACGGCAGCGAGCTGGAGTACGGGACGCTGGTCCTGGCCACCGGTTCCAACCCGGTACTGCCCCCGCTGCGCGGCCTGTTCGCGGTCGGCGACCACCAACTGCCGCGTGGTGTCCATGCGTTCCGCACCATGGACGACTGCCTGGGGCTGTCGGCGGCGGTGCGTCCCGGCACCCGGGCGGTGGTGGTGGGCGGCGGGCTGCTCGGCGTCTCCGCGGCCCGGGCGCTGGCCGAGCGCGGGGCGCAGGTGGTGCTGGCGCAGCAGTCCGAGCGGCTGATGGAACGCCAGCTGGACCCCGCCGCCTCGGCGCTGGTGCGACGGCACCTGGAGGACCTCGGCGTCGAGGTCCACACCGAGCTGCGGGTGCGCGACATCCGGGTGGTGGAGGGCGCGGTCCGCTCGGTGGAGATGGCCGACGGCTACGCCCTGGGCGCCGACGTGGTGGTGCTGGCCTGCGGGGTCCGTCCCCGCACCGGCCTGGCGCAGGGCGCGGGCCTGGACGTCCGCAAGGGGATCGTCGTCGACGACCGGCTGCGCACCAGCGACCCGCACGTGCGGGCGCTGGGCGACTGCGCCGAGCACGACGGCCAGGTCTACGGACTGGCCACGCCCGCGCTGGAGCAGGCGGAGGTCCTCGCCCTGTCCCTGGCGGGCGACGACACCGCCCGCTACACCGGCACCCGCGCCCTCACCCGGCTGACCCTCTTCTCCGACCGCCCCTTCGACCTCGCCGCGTTCGGCGAACTCACCCCGCTGCCCGGCGACGACGTGGTCCAGCTGGCCGACGCCACCCGCGGCACCTACCGCAAGGTCGTGGTCCGTGAGGACCGCCTGGTCGGGGGCGTCCTGGTCGGCGAACTCGGCACGGTCGGCGCGCTGGCCCGCGCCTGGGAGGGAGCAGAGCCGCTGCCCTCCGGCGGCGCCCCCCTGCTCCACCTGCTCACCAACGACGGAGGCTCCTGATGCCCACGCCCACCACCGACTCCGCCGCGCCGGCCCACGGGGCCGTCCCCACGATCGTGCTCGTCGGCCACGGCATGGTCGGCCAGCGTTTCCTGGAGGCCCTGGCGGAGCGCGGGCTCACCGCCACGCACCGGGTGGTCGTGCTCTGCGAGGAGCCCCGCCCGGCCTACGACCGGGTGCACCTGACCTCCTACTTCTCCGGCACCACGCCCGACGAACTGTCCATGACGGACCTCGAGTTCATCGAGAAGCACGGCATCGAGCTGCACCTGGGCGACCCGGCCGAGTCGATCGACCGCGAGGCCCGGACGGTCACCGCCCGCTCGGGGCTGACGGTCCCCTACGACACCCTCGTGCTGGCCACCGGCTCCTACCCGTTCGTCCCGCCGGTCCCCGGCAAGGACGCGGACGGCTGCTTCGTCTACCGCACGATCGAGGACCTGCTGGCCATCGAGGAGTGGGCGAAGGCGCGGGCGGTCACCGGCGCGGTGGTCGGCGGCGGCCTGCTCGGCCTGGAGGCGGCCGGCGCGCTCAAGGGCCTCGGGCTCGACGCGCACATCGTGGAGTTCGCCCCCCGGCTGATGCCGGTGCAGGTCGACGACGGCGGCGGCGCGGCCCTGCTGCGCACCATCGAGCAGATGGGCCTGACCGTGCACACCGGCGCCGGCACCCAGGAGGTGCTGACCGGCGAGGACGGCGCGGTCACCGGGATGAGGCTGTCCAACGGCGCCGAGCTCGCCGTCGACCTGGTGATCTTCTCGGCCGGCGTCCGCCCCCGCGACCAGCTGGCCCGCGACTGCGGCCTTCAGGTCGGCGAGCGCGGCGGCATCGCGGTCGACGAGCGGTGCCGGACCCTCGGCGACGAGCGGGTCTTCGCCATCGGCGAGTGCGCGCTGGCGGCGGACGGCCGGGTCTACGGCCTGGTCGCCCCCGGCTACGAGATGGCGCAGACCGCCGCCGCCGCGATCGCCTCCGACGAGGCCGCCACGTTCACCGGCGCGGACCTCTCCACCAAGCTGAAGCTGCTGGGCGTGGACGTGGCCTCCTTCGGTGACGCGCACGGCGCCGCCGAGGGCTGCCTGGACGTCGTGTACTCCGACTCCCGGGCCGGCCTGTACAAGAAGCTCGTCGTCGGCCGCGACGGCACCCTGCTGGGCGGCATCCTGGTCGGCGACGCCGAGGCGTACGGCACGCTGCGCGCGCTCACCGGCTCGGTCCCGCCCGTCTCCCCGGAGAGCCTGGTGCTTCCCGCCGGGGCCGCGGGCGGCGGGGCGCAGCTCGGCCCGTCCGCGCTGCCGGACGAGGCGATCATCTGCTCCTGCCACAACGTCACCAAGGGCGCGATCCGCGGCGCGGTCACCGACCACCGGTGCGTGACGGTGCCCGAGGTGAAGAAGTGCACCAAGGCCGGCACCGGCTGCGGCTCCTGCGTGAAGGTGCTGGGGCAGCTCGTCGAGGCGGAGCTGGAGGCGAGCGGGATCGAGGTCGACAAGGGCCTGTGCGGCTGCTTCTCGCAGACCCGCGAGGAGCTCTACGAGATCGTCCTCGCCCTGCGCGTCACCTCCTACCGGGAGCTGCTGGACCGCCACGGCCGCGAGGAGGCCCGCGGCGGCGACGGCTGCGAGATCTGCAAGCCCTCCGTCGCCAACATGCTGGCCACCCTCGCCCCCGCCATCGGCGCGGACGCCCACGTCCTGGACGGCGAGCAGTCGGCCCTCCAGGACACCAACGACCACTTCCTCGCCAACCTCCAGAGGAACGGCTCCTACTCGGTGGTCCCGCGCATCCCCGGCGGTGAGATCGCCCCGGAGAAGCTGATCGTGATCGGCGAGATCGCCCGCGACTTCGGCCTCTACACCAAGATCACCGGCGGCCAGCGGATCGACATGTTCGGCGCCCGCGTCGAGCAACTGCCGCGCATCTGGGCCCGCCTGGTGGACGCCGGCTTCGAGTCCGGTCACGCGTACGGCAAGTCGCTGCGCACCGTGAAGTCCTGCGTCGGGCAGACCTGGTGCCGCTACGGCGTGCAGGACTCGGTCCGCATGGCCATCGACCTGGAGCTGCGCTACCGGGGCCTGCGCTCGCCGCACAAGCTCAAGTCCGCGGTCTCCGGCTGCGCCCGCGAGTGCGCGGAGGCCCAGTCCAAGGACTTCGGTGTCATCGCCACCGCCAACGGCTGGAACCTGTACGTCGGCGGCAACGGCGGCGCGACCCCGCGCCACGCGGACCTGCTCGCCCAGGACCTCTCCGACGCGGAACTCGTCCGCCTCATCGACCGGTTCCTGATGTTCTACATCCGCACCGCCGACCGTCTGGAGCGCACCTCGGTGTGGCTGGACCGGATCCCCGGCGGCCTGGACCACGTGCGCGACGTGGTCGTCCACGACTCGCTCGGCATCTGCGACGAGCTGGAGCGGCTGATGGCCGCGCACGTGGCGCACTACCGCGACGAGTGGGCGGCGGTGCTGGCGGACCCGGAGAAGCTGGACCGCTTCGTCTCCTTCGTCAACGCCCCCGAGACCCCCGACCCGATGGTCGCGTTCGTCCCCGAGCGCGGCCAGATCAAGCCGGACCTGCCGCTGCTGCAGATCGGCACCCGCCAGATGGAAGGGACCGCGACCCGATGAGCACTGCCGTCGTCACCGCCGCCACCGTGAGCACCGCTGCCGGCACCACTGCCACCGGCACCGCTGCAACCCTGACCCGCACGGCCGTCCAGCTGAGGACCGGCGAGGCCTGGCTGACCGTCTGCGACCTGGACCGTCTGGTCCCCGGCCGCGGCGTCGCCGTCCTGCTCCCCGACGGCCGCCAGGCCGCCGTCTTCCTCGACCGCGCGGGCCGCCTCCACGCCGTCGACAACCGCGACCCCTTCACCGGCGCGGCCGTCCTCTCCCGCGGCCTCCTCGGCAGCCGGGCCGGCCACCCCTTCGTGGCCTCCCCCCTGCTGAAGCAGCGCTTCGACCTCGCCACCGGCGTCTGCCTCGACGACGAGACCGTCCGCCTGACGACCTACGAGGCCCGCACCGCCTAGGCCGGACCCTCCGGGGGCCGCGCGTGGGGGCGCGGGGAGCCGCGTGCCGGGGCGCGGGGAGCCCAGGCCGGGGCTCGGAGAGCCGCGTGCGGGGGGCGCGGAGACAGGTGGACGGGACCGCTGCCGGGCGGGCCCGTCCACCTCGTCGGCCCCTCCGCCCGGCCCCCGGCCCTCCGGGCCGACGCCCCGGCGCCCGGCCCGCCCCGGGCCCCACCAGCAAGGCGGGCGCGTGCCCGAGGGACAGCCGCGCGCCCGCCTTCCACGCGTCGTCGCCGCCCGTCAGTCCCACGGCGACAGGGCCACCGATACCGCGTAACCACCGCCTGACGTCGCGCCATTCCTCCCTGTCCCTGGTGCACTCGACCGACCACCGGAAGCTCGACACCACGGCGGATAGGAGAACGGGGCGGCCGGGTCGCGGCAACTTGCGCCGTCCACAGAGGTACCTGCACGATCAGCGTCGGGCAACGGCCGAGGCGCGGGCCGCCTCACCGAACACGGCCGACTCCCCTCGGTGGACCACCACAGGGCGGCGTCCGAGAGGGGAACGACGTGCGGAGGACGACGCCGGATCACCTACGGGAGCTCCGGGTGCGCGAGGTCGCGGTGCTCCTCGACGCGGATGGAGAACCGGCCGCGTTCCAGTTCGGGCTGCCGGACGGCGGCAGCATCGTCTGCACGGACTGGACGGATTGGACCCTGCGGCTCGAACTCCGCGCGGACTCGCAGATCCCGGACTATCTCTGGCCGCCCGAGGAGTACTCCCGCAGCGTCGTCCTCGCCGAGCTCCCGGCGGACGGGATCCCCGTTGACGCAGTGCGTCCGACACGGAACCAAGTAGGCGAACTGGTCGGGCTGGACACCGAGATCGGCGGGCTCCGCCTCTCGGCGAAATGCCACGGCGGAGAGTTCGTCTCCGCGATCACTGATGCCGCGGCCGGGCCGGACCGGCCACACACCAGCCTCCGCCCCAGCCCGCTCACCGAGATCGCCGAGATCGCCGAGATCCCCATCGGACGGTATCCCGTTTCCCAAGCGCTCCCCAAGTCAACCTCGTAGCATGCGCGTTGGCGGAGATCACCCGTGGGACAGGAGAGCAGCGCATGGCGACCACCCCCTTCACCTCCAGCGGACCGGCGCCGAAGATCGACACCTCGGTGCCGCACTCGGCTCGGATCTGGAACTACTGGCTCGGCGGGAAGGACAACTACCCGGTCGACCAGCAGGCGGGCGAGCAGTTCCAGGCGGCGTTCCCGCAGATCGCCGAGAACGCCCGCTCCTTCCGCTCCTTCCTGCGCCGCGGCGTCACCTACCTCGCCGCGGACGCCGGCATCCGCCAGTTCCTCGACGTCGGCACCGGCCTGCCCACCGTGGAGAACACCCACGAGCTCGCCCAGCGGGTGGCCCCCGAGTGCCGGATCGTCTACGTCGACAACGACCCGCTCGTCCTCACCCACGCCCAGGCCCTGCTGGTCGGCAGCCCCGAGGGCGCGACCGACTACCTGCACGCCGATCTCCACGACCCCGAGGCCATAGTCGACGCCGCACGCGCGACCCTCGACCTCGCGAAGCCCGTCGCGGTCATCCTCAGCGGCATCCTGGGCCACGTGATGGACGACGACCTGGCCCGTGACCTGGTCCGCCGTCTCCTCGCCCCGCTCCCCTCCGGCAGCCACGTCCTGATCTGCGACGGCACCGACACCAACGAGGAACTCCGCGCCGCCCAGGAGCAGCACAACGACCGGGGCCCGGTCCAGTACCGGCTCCGCAGCCCCGAGCAGATCGCCGCCTTCTTCGACGGCCTCGACCTCGTCGCCCCCGGCGTCGTCCCCTGCACCCAATGGCGCCCCGAGCTCGGCACCCCCACCCCCCACGTCGACTCCTACGGAGCCATCGGCCGCAAGCCGTAGCTCCCCTGATGGTGCGCCCGTTTTCCCACCCTCCGACGCGAATAACGGGCGCACCTCAGCGTCGGCCCAGGGAGACGCGGGGCACGCCGGGGTAGGGGGCGTGGGACAGGGCCTGGGTCAGGGCGGAGAGGAACCGGTGCGGGGCGTCGCGGAGGTGGGCCGGGGTGACCGGGAGGACGCACAGGCCGGCCGCCGAGATGCGCGCGTGACGGGCGGTGGTGCGCTGGAAGTCCGCACCGAGCTGATGATGACGGACGGAATCGACCTCCAGCACCACACCGTGCTCGGGCCAGTACGCGTCCGGGCGGCAGAGCCACTCGCCGTCCAGGAAGAGGTCCGGGTTCCACAACGGTTCGGGGAGCCCGCTGCGGGCGATCAGGCGACGTGCCCAGCCCTCGGCCACGGAATGCGCACCGGCCGCCAGGTCCGCGAGCACGGCGGCGAGCTCCCCGCCCACGGGCACCTGCCGGGTCCGGAACGCCTCCCGCAGCGCCTCCGCGCCGACCCGATGCCGCTGCACGGCCTCGTACAGGCAGCCGGGCCGCGGGATGCCGGCGCACGCGTCGGCGAGGGCCCACGGCAGCGGGACACAGGGAAAGCCGGCCATGTACGTCGGGCGGGGCGGGAGGTGCCGGGCGCGCGCCACCTTCACGTACGAGACCGAGCGGCGCTTCAACGGTGACGGCAGCAGGACGTGCACCGTCTCCAGGGACGACGGGGACGACCGGGACGACAGCGACGGAGGCGGAGACGGGGACGGGGACGGCAGGGACGGCGCGTCGCGGAAGCCGTGCAGCGCCAGCACGGCCAGTGAGGTGAGCCGCGCACCGGGGCCCGCGTAACACAACGCGGCGTGGAACTTCTGCCGCCAGGTCAGCGGGCCGTTGTGCAGCACGAACACCCGCGGCAGCGGTTCCTGCCAGTGATTGCGGCGACGGTGGTCGACAGCGCTTCGGGTGACTCCGGCCGCCAGCAACTCCTTGAGCGTGACGACCTGTTCCCGCCCCAGCCGCTGGACATCCACCTGCACATTCACGTTCACGTTCACCCGCGAAAGCTACGCCCGCGTGACTCCCCTCCGCCGGGCCTGTGGACAACCCCGCCGACCCCTACCCCTCACGCCAGGTCCGTCCGGTACCGGTACGAGATCGGGGTGAGGTCGGGCTGGTCTATCCGCCACGGCGAGGTGCAGTGGAGCACGCCTCCTTCCGCCGTGACCTCCGCGCCGGAGCGGTCCAGCCGTATCGAGTGCACTATCACCAGCGCGTTGCGGGGAGCGAACGCCCGCTGGGCCTCCACCTCGGCCCGGGTGAGCACGACGGTCTGGCCGAGCGAGGTGGTGCCCTTGACCTCGACGTGCAGTTCCTCGACGGGGGTGGGGCGCTGCGATGTCTCGTCGCCCCTGGTCAGGTGCAGGTCGTACGGCTGGTTCGCGCCGACGTCCGTCACGTTCCAGCCCTGTGCCTCGAAGTGCTCCGTGGCCATGCGGACGCTGTGCCGCTCGATCAGCTGCCGTTCGACCGCCGACAGCAGGAACCCCTGCCCGCTGCGGGTGGCCGCCGCCGGCCGGGGCCGCGGCTCGGGGATGCTCCGCCCGGCCGCCCGGTCCGCGGACACCTCCGCCTCCAGCACCTCGGGGACGGGGTCGCCGGGTATGTAGGTCGCCGTGGTCTCTGCCGCGTAGATCCGCCGCAGCAGCCCGGCCATGAACAGCAGGTCGTCGACGAAGGCGTCCGTGTCGGGGAGCGCGTCGCGGAGGTACTCGAGGGCGACGACGGTGCCGAGCTCGTAGGCGCGGCCCAGTTTCTTCCCTCCCGGGAGGTCGATGCGCCGCAACAGCCCCGCCCGGCCCTCCGCGGCCTCCGCGATGTGCGGGTACGCCCAGTCCACCCTGGCGGCGAGCGCCTCGGCGCCACGGGACCGCAGCTCCGTTCCGGTCCAGAAGGTCGTCCCCTGCATCAGCGTGAGGTAGGCCCGTTCCCCACCCGCGGCAAACAGCAGGACCACGTACCAGCCGTCCATGGCGCTCGGTGACAGCTCGACGTCGCTCACCCGGACCCACGGCACGACGCTCTTGCGCCCCACCCCGTCGGCACCCTCGATCAGCACCCGCTCGACGGGTATGTCCAGCGCTCCGGCTATCGCCACGCGATGCGCTTCGAGGGCGCCGGGGATCTCTGTCTTCACGATCCGGCCACGGCGCTCCATCTCCGGAGTCACCCGCCAGGTGTAGGCGCGTTGCAGGTCCATCACTTGGGCAAGGAAGCCGTTCATCGTCGCAGCGTAACGGTGCCCGTTCCCTCAATTGCGCCGTGCAGCACGCACTTTGACGGCGGGGTGCGTGACGCGTCGTCGATGTGGCCCGCGGGGGGGGTGGGGTGCCGACCGCCGCGGTGCTCACGGCCTACACGGGCGGCAGCGGGGTGCCGTCACTGTCACCGTCGCCATCGCTGTCGCTGTCGCCGATGTCGCGGACGGGGAGCAACTGCACCTCCGCGCCGGAGGACTCCAGCAGGGGTGCGGCGGCGGATCGGCGGGGGTCGGCGCGGTAGGCGTCGAGGGCGTCCTCGGTCGGGAACGACACCAGGTGGACCTCGAGCCGGTCGTCCATGGTGCGCACCCGCCGCTCCAGCCGCCCGCCGTACTCGGCGAGGAGGGGCAGCACCGCACCCTCGTAGACGTCGAAGGCCCCCGCCCCACCCTCCGCCAACCAGGCAAGCATCAGATAGGTGACGGTCAAAACTCCCCCGCAGCGTCAGCGATCAGTGTCAGGCGGGCGTGCGCCCTGTTTTCGTCGTCCCAGCGGCGAAAACAAGGCGCACCCCCGGGGCGCTACGCCGTGAGGGCGTCGTACGGCACCGCCGTGAGCCGCTCGGACTCCGTCCAGAGGCGGGTGGAGGCGCGGTCGTCGAGGGTCCAGGGGGCGCGCCAGGAGGGGGCGGGGGCGCCGCGCCACATGAGGAAGGACGGGCCGGTGAAGGAGTCGGGGCGGACGTCGGGGGCGGTGGCGGCGTAGAGGGTGGGGAGGGCGCCGGCCTCGGCGGTCTGGGCGACGGCGCGGTCGGCGAGGCGGAGCACGCGGCCCAGGGTGTGGCGGCCCTCCATCGCGGGGCCGGCGGCGGTGAGGTTGGTCGCGGAGTAGCCGGGGTGCGCGGAGGCGGCGACCACGTCGGAGCCGGCCGCGGCGAGGCGGCGCGCGAGCTCGTGCGTGAAGAGCAGGTTGGCGGTCTTGGAGCGGCCGTACGCCACCCAACGGCGGTACTGGCGTTCGCTGTTGAGGTCGTGGATGTCCAGGTTGGACAGGGCGTGGGCGAAGCTGGAGACGGTGACCACGCGGGCGCCGGGGGTGGCGAGGAGCCGGGGCAGCAGCAGGCCGGTGAGGGCGAAGTGGCCGAGGTGGTTGACCCCGAACTGCATCTCGAAGCCGTCCACGGTGGTGCGGTGGGGCAGCGCCATCACGCCGGCGTTGTTGACGAGGAGGTCGAGCCGCTCGTGCGGGAGGCTGTCCGCGAAGGCCCGCACGGAGGCGAGGTCGGCGAGGTCCAGCCGGGCGACGTCGACGCGCGCGGACGGGACGGCGGCCTCGATGCCGGTGGCCGCCTCGCGCCCCTTGGCCACGTCACGGCAGGCCAGCACCACCTCGGCGCCGTGGCGGGCCAGCTCCAGCGCGGTGACCAGGCCGAGGCCTCCGTTCGCGCCGGTGACGACGGCGACGCGGCCGCTCTGGTCGGGGATCTGCGACGCGGTCCAGCGGGTCGTCATCGGCATCGGCGGCCTTTCGGTGCTGCGGGGGCGGGAGTGGAGAAGGCCCACGGTAGACGCAGCCTGGCGCAGCCGCCCCGGGCGACCTTCACGCCGGTACGCCGGACCCGTCATGCGGCGTACACGGACCGTTCACGGCGGGTTGGACGGCAGGTCCGTACGCCACTCCTACGCTCCCCTGCGGCACGAGGCAGAACCCCCGGCCGCCGTCCGGCGGCCGGACCGCGTACCCCTCACCCCTGGAGTGCACGTGGAACGTCGTAACCTCCTGCGCGCCGCCGTCCTCGGCGGCACCGCCGCCGCCTTCGGCGGGACCCTGTGGCGCGGCGCGGCCTACGCCGCCCCCGCGCAGCCCGGCACCGGGCCGTACGGCGCGCTCGGCGCCACGGACGCGAACGGCATCCGGCTGCCCTCCGGCTTCACCAGCAGGGTGATCGCCCGGTCCCGGCAGAAGGTGTCCGGGACGAACCACACCTGGCACGACGCTCCCGACGGCGGCGCCTGCTACGCGGACGGCAGCGGCTGGATCTACGTCTCCAACTCGGAGATCAGCTCCACCGGCGGTGCGGGCGCGGTGAAGTTCAACTCCTCCGGCACGATCACGGGCGCGTACCGCATCCTCTCCAACACCAACGTCAACTGCGCGGGCGGCAAGACCCCGTGGAACACGTGGCTGTCCTGCGAGGAGGTGGACCGGGGCTACGTGTACGAGACCGACCCGTGGGGCGTGAAGGCGGCGGTGCGGCGGGACGCGATGGGCCGGTTCAAGCACGAGGCGGCGGCCTGCGATCCGCAGCGGGGCGTGATCTACCTGACCGAGGACGTGACCGACGGCGCGTTCTACCGCTTCCGGCCGACGACCTGGGGTGACCTGTCCTCCGGCACGCTGGAGGTGATGGTCGGCTCCTCCGCCACCAGCGGCTCGGTCACCTGGGCGCGGGTGCCGGACCCGACGGGGGCGACCGCCACGCGTAACCAGGTGTCCGGCACGAAGCGGTTCAACGGCGGCGAGGGCTGCTACTACGCGAACGGCACGTGCTGGTTCACCACCAAGGGGGACAACCGGGTCTGGGCGTACGACGCGGCGGCGCAGACGATCTCGCTCGCCTACGACGACTCCCTCGTCACCAGCGGCACGGCTCCGCTCACCGGCGTGGACAACGTCACGGGGACCGCCTCCGGCGACCTGTACGTCGCCGAGGACGGCGGGAACCTGGAGATCTGCGTGATCACGCCGCAGGGCGTCGTCGCCCCGTTCCTGCGGGTGGAGGGCCAGTCCGCCTCGGAGATCACCGGCCCCGCCTTCTCCCCCGACGGTCGCCGCCTCTACTTCTCCAGCCAGCGCGGCACCTCCGGCTCCTCCTCCGGCGGCATCACCTACGAGGTGACGGGTCCCTTCCGCACCTGATCGCACAGCGGCCGGCACAGGGTGAACGGCCGGCGGCCCCCTCCCTGGGACGTCGGCCGTTGCCTCCGCCCTCGGCGCACTCTCCGCTCCCGGGTGGACGGTTGCGGCATGATCGAGGCCAGCCGATTCTCTGAGGGCCGGGGGGCCGACGTGGCATGGACCGAGCACGTGCTGGTACGGGACGGCGTCCGGCTTGCCTGCCGGGACTGGGGCGGGCCGGGACAGCCCGTCGTGCTGCTGCACGGCCTTGCCGGTCACGCGGGTGAATGGGACGCCCTGGCCGGGCGGTTGAACTCGCGGTACCGCGTCGTCGCGGTCGACCAGCGCGGGCACGGTGCCGGCGAGCGCCACCCGGGGGACGTCTCCCGCGCCGCGTACGTCGCCGACGTCGTGGCCGTCGTCGATCAGCTGGCACTGCGCAGGCCCGTCCTGGTCGGCCAGTCGCTGGGCGGCCACACCGCCATGCTCGCCGCCGCCGCGCACCCGGAGCGTGTCCGCGCGCTCGTACTCGTCGAGGCCGGCCCGGGCGGCCCGAACCCGGACGGCCCCGCCGACATCGGCGGTTGGCTCGACTCGTGGCCGACGCCGTTCCCCTCACGCGACGCCGCGGCCGCGTTCCTCGGCGGCGGGCCGGTCGGCGCGGGCTGGGCGGCCGGGTTGGAGGAACGGGACGACGGTTGGTGGCCTCGCTTCGACCGGGACGTGATGGTCCGCTCGCTGGCGGAGAACGCCCGGCGTTCCTTCTGGCACGAGTGGGGGCAGGTCGCCTGCCCCACCCTGGTCGTCCTGGGCCAGGACAGCTTCGTGCCCGCGCGGGAGGCGGACGAGATGCTCCGGCAGCGACCCAGCACCATGGCCCTGAGCATTCCCGGCACCGGCCACGATCTGCACCTGGAACAGCCCGGGATCCTGCACACCGCGCTCTCGGCCTTCCTCGAGGGCCTCGCCTGAACTCCCGCGCCACGACGGCACCGGAGGAAGGGCGGAAGGAAGGAAGAGGCGGCACCCCCGCACATGGGGTGCCGCCTCTTGTGGTGCTCCGGGGCCGGGGGGAAGCCGGCCGGGTGAGGGTCACGGAAGGTGACCGGCTCCGGCCCCGGGGCGGGTGACCGGTCCGGCGGGTGCACATCCCCGCCGGACCGGAAGCGCGAGAGCGCAGGGAGGGGTACGGGACCCTGCGTCGGCAGACGTCAGCGGAAGTCGCTGCCCTCCGACTCCGTCGCCGCACGGCCCGCCTCGAGCCGCGCCACCGGGATCCGGAACGGGGAGCAGGAGACGTAGTCGAGGCCGACCTCGTGGAAGAAGTGGACCGAGTCCGGGTCGCCGCCGTGCTCGCCGCAGACGCCGAGCTTGATGTCGGGCCGGGTGGCCCGGCCGCGCTCGACGCCCATGCGGACCAGCTCGCCCACGCCGTCCCGGTCGATCGTCTCGAACGGGCTGACGCCGAAGATGCCCTTCTCCAGGTACTGGGAGAAGAAGGAGGCCTCGACGTCGTCGCGGCTGAAGCCCCAGGTGGTCTGGGTCAGGTCGTTGGTGCCGAAGGAGAAGAACTCCGCGGCCTCGGCGATCTGGCCGGCGGTCACCGCGGCGCGCGGCAGCTCGATCATGGTGCCGATGGTGATGCCGAGCGTCGTGCCCGAGGTCGCCTGGACCTCGCGGATGACCTGCTCGGCCTCGTCACGGACGATCTCGAGCTCCTGGACCGTGCCGACCAGCGGGATCATGATCTCCGCGCGCGGGTCGCCGCCCGCCGCCTTCCGCTCGGCCGCGGCCTCCGCGATGGCGCGGACCTGCATGACGAACAGGCCGGGGATGACCAGGCCGAGGCGCACGCCGCGCAGGCCGAGCATCGGGTTCTGCTCGTGCAGGCGCCGCACGCAGTGGAGCAGGCGCTGGGAGTCGGAGACGTCCTCGCCCTTCGCCTCGGCGACGGCGACCTTGACCGACAGCTCGGTGAGGTCGGGCAGGAACTCGTGCAGCGGCGGGTCGATCAGGCGGACGGTGACCGGCAGGCCGTCCATCGCCTCGAAGAGTTCGACGAAGTCGCCCTTCTGGAGCGGCAGGAGCTGCGCGAGGGCGTCCTCCTGCCCCTGCTTGTCCTCGGCGAGGATCAGCCGCTCGACGAGCTCGCGGCGGTCGCCGAGGAACATGTGCTCGGTGCGGCACAGGCCGATGCCCTGGGCGCCGAAGCGGCGGGCGCGGGCGGCGTCCTCGGCGTTGTCGGCGTTGGCGCGGACCTTCAGGCGGCGCTCGCCGTCGGCGAAGGTCATGATCCGGTCGACGGCCTTGACCAGTTCGTCGGCGTCCGCGGCGGCCGCGTCCGCCGTGCCCTCGAAGTACTCGACGACCGGCGACGGTACGACCGGTACCTCGCCGAGGTAGACCTTGCCGCTGGAGCCGTCGATGGAGATGACGTCGCCCTCGGCGACCACGCCGCCGCCGGGCACGGTCATCTTCCGCGCCTTGACGTCGACCTCGAGCTCCTCGGCGCCGCAGACGCAGGTCTTGCCCATGCCGCGGGCGACGACGGCGGCGTGCGAGGTCTTGCCGCCGCGGGAGGTCAGGATGCCCTCGGCGGCGATCATGCCGTCGAGGTCGTCGGGGTTGGTCTCCCGGCGGACCAGGATGACCTTCTCGCCGCGGGCGGCCCACTCGACGGCGGCCTTGGAGGAGAAGACGGCCCTGCCGACGGCGGCGCCCGGGGAGGCGGCGATGCCCTTGCCGGCCTGCTCCGCCTTCGCGTCGGTGTCGAAGCGGGGGAACATCAGCTGGGCGAGCTGCGCGCCGGTGACCCGCTGCAGGGCCTCGGCCTCGTCGATCAGGCCCTGGTCGACGAGCTGGGTGGCGATGCGGAAGGCGGCGCCCGCGGTGCGCTTGCCGACGCGGGTCTGGAGCATCCACAGCTTGCCGCGCTCGATGGTGAACTCGATGTCGCAGAGGTCCCGGTAGTGGTTCTCCAGGGTCTCCATGATGTCCATCAGCTGGTCGTACGACGTCTTGTCGATCGACTCGAGCTCGGCGAGCGGCACGGTGTTGCGGATGCCGGCGACGACGTCCTCGCCCTGCGCGTTCTGCAGGTAGTCGCCGTACACGCCCTGGTGGCCGGAGGCGGGGTCACGGGTGAACGCGACGCCGGTGCCGGAGTCGTCGCCGAGGTTGCCGAAGACCATGGAGCAGACGTTGACCGCGGTGCCGAGGTCGCCGGGGATGCGCTCCTGACGGCGGTACAGCTTGGCGCGGTCGGTGTTCCAGGAGTCGAAGACCGCCTTGATGGCGAGGTCCATCTGCTCGCGCGGGTCCTGCGGGAAGTCGCGGCCGGCCTCGGTGCGCACGATCTCCTTGAAGCGGGCGACCAGCCGCTTCATGTCGTCCGCGTCGAGAGCCGTGTCGACGGCGACGCCCTTGGCCTCCTTGGCCTCGTCGATGGCGTCCTCGAAGAGGTCGCCCTCCACGCCGAGCACCGTCTTGCCGAACATCTGGATGAGACGGCGGTAGGAGTCCCAGGCGAACCGCTCGTTGCCGGCCTGGCGGGCCAGGCCCTCGACGGAGGCGTCGGAGAGGCCGATGTTGAGGACGGTGTCCATCATGCCGGGCATGGAGAACTTGGCGCCGGAACGGACGGAGACCAGGAGAGGGTTGTCGGCCTGGCCGAGCTTCTTGCCCATGCCGCGCTCAAGTGTGTCGAGGTGCGCACTCACCTCGTCACGCAGTGCCACGGGCTCGCGACCGCTCTCCAGGTAGACCTTGCAGGCCTCGGTGGTGATGGTGAAGCCGGGAGGTACGGGAAGACCCAGATTGGTCATCTCCGCGAGGTTCGCACCTTTTCCACCGAGGAGGTCCTTGAGGTCCTTGTTCCCCTCGGTGAAGTCGTACACGAACTTCACCTTCTCAACGCTTGCACCCGACTGGTGGGCCTCGCTGCGGTCTTTGTTTACCAACACGGTTCTCGACTCCTCGAGGACGCGATGACTGCCCTGACGGCGAGGAACATACCCAGATCCAGGGGTTATGGGTACGTCCACCTTCGAAGCCTCTGCCGCGAAGGAGCCTCGACCGATGATCACCAAGTCAAGACTTGGCAAGCTTCTGCCGTGGGATGTGTTCAACTCTTGAACGGACACGCCCAGAAGGAGCGGGCTCACCGCTCACATGAGCAGGGTTGTAGCTCGTCTGAATTTGACCGATGAACGATCATCGAATGGCACCCAGTGCCACGGCTTGATGTTGTGCAGTCAGCGCCATAACGCTCATCTGAGCGGGTGATCTATCAGGGGTGGCGAGAATCACGCCCTGACGGGTGCCGGATTTCACGATCCGGACGCCCCCCGCGCGACCGCCCCGCCTGCACACTTGGAGGGCGCGCCGCCGGTCGGCGCCCTTCGGGAGTGCGCCCCGGCCGCCGCCCCGGCGGCGAAGGCGGCGGATGGAGGCGGGCGGAGGCGTGGTGTTCCGGACAGATCTCGGACGATCTCCCGCCCGCACCCCGCCCACCGCGCCGGCGCCCCGGCGAAGCCGTGAAGGCCCGGTCACCGCGCGAAGTGCGGGGCGTCTCACAGCCCGCCGGTCGCGGAGGAGTTACCGCAGGTCAGCCCCACCGGCGCGGGTGCCCGCGGGCATTGGGCGGAGGGCGTCGGACACGCCGACCCTTGTGTTTTGTGAAATGTCGATTACATGATGGTTTCGCGTGCTTAATAGACCTACCTTCCGGCAGACCTGACGGAGTGTGTGACGCCCGTCACATCGTCACGTCAGGTCCGCCCCTCGATCTGATCCCGTTGGAGAGAGCCCTCGTGGACACCCCAGCCCCTGCCGACGTCGGTCACGCCCGACAGACGGAGACCGCGGAACAGCCCGCGGAGCCTGCGGATCCCGTCCACCTACTCCCCTCCTCGGCTCCCGTGACGGCCACCACGGCCGACGCGGCCTCCGCCGCTGCCCCGGCCACCGCCCCCGTCACCGCGAACGCCACGGCCACCGCCACTGTGACCGCCACCGCCACCGTCACCGCGACGGCCACCGTCACCGCCGTGACCGGTCCTGACACCGCCGCCGCCGCCGTCACCGAGCCCGCCACCGGCGCCGACATCGTCTTCGCCCCGTCCTCCCTCGCCGGCTCGCTGCACGCCCGGGCGGCCCTGGTCCTGGAGGGCAACTGGCAGGGCGCCTCGACCGTGCCCTCGCGTTCGCTCTACCCCCACCAGTGGTCGTGGGACTCCGCGTTCATCGCCATCGGCCTGCGCCACCTCTCCCCGGCGCGCGCGCAGACCGAGCTGCGGACGCTCTTCGCCTCCCAGTGGGACGACGGCCGGATCCCGCACATCGTCTTCAACCCCGCGGTGCCGCACGACGCCTACTTCCCCAGCCCCGACTTCTGGCGCTCCCGCACCGACGGCCGGCCCTCGGGCGCACCGCCGGTCATGCAGACCTCGGGCATCGTCCAACCGCCGGTGCACGCGCTGGCCGTGTGGCTGACGCACCGCGCCGACCCGGGCCTGTCCCGGACCGAGGGCTTCCTGCGTCGCGCCTACCCGAAGCTGGTGTCGTGGCACAACTACCTGCTGCGCCACCGCGACCTGGGCGGCGGCGGGCTGGTCAGCGTGGTGCACCCGTGGGAACAGGGCATGGACAACAGCCCGTGCTGGGACCCGCCGCTGTCCCGGGTGACGCCGGCCCCGACGGGCTCCTTCACCCGCGCGGACCTGGCGCACGGCGCGCCCGAGGACCGTCCCACCGACCTGGACTACGGCCGCTACGTGAAGCTGGCCATGGACTACCGCGACCGCGGCTACGTGGACGGCGGCGGTGAATTCGCCGTCGAGGACCCCTCGTTCAACGCGCTGCTGATCGCCTCGGAGCACGCGCTGGGCCTGATCGAGGCCGAGCTCGGCATCGACCCCGCCCCGCGGCACGCCCGCGCCGCACGGCTGACCCGCGTCCTGGTGGACCGGCTGTGGGACGAGCGGCACGGCGTCTTTCTCTGCCGTGACGTCCTCGCGGGCGAACCCGGCGGGTCCGGCGAGCTGGTCGAGGAGCACGGGGTGGCCGGGCTGCTCCCGCTGATCCTGCCGACGCTACCCGAGGAGGTCGTCGCCCGGCTGGTGGAGACCCTCACCGGCCCGCGGTTCGGCCTCGGCTCGTCCACCCGGCTGGTGCCGAGTTACGACCTGACCGGCGCCTGCTTCGACCCGCACCGGTACTGGCGCGGCCCGGCCTGGTTCAACGTCGGCTGGCTGGTGGAGCGCGGCCTGCGGATGCACGGCCGCACCGGACTCGCCGCCAATCTGCGTGAGGCGCTGGTCGCGGCGGCGGACTCCTCCGACTTCGCGGAGTACGTGGACCCGTTCACCGGCGAGGCGTGCGGCGCGCGGGAGTTCTCCTGGACCGCCGCGCTCACGCTGGACCTCCTGCACGGTGCCGAGGACGCGCTCGACGAGATCACGCACGCCATCCGCACGACCGTGAACGACCGGACCGCCGCGTCCGGCACACACGCGACGCCAGCCACGCCCGTGTCCTAGGCACGGGCGGCGGCCCCCTCCGCGCCCCCCGCGCTCCCGCACCGTTTCCGCCCCGGCACACCTTCGTGCCGGGGCGTCGGCGTGTCCGGCGAGGGACCGGTGTGGCCGGACCGGGGCCTGGGACGTGTCCGATCCCTTGACATGGGCACGGGCCCACTGGCTTGATGGCGTGCGCACCTTCTGGGAGCGCTCCCAAACCGGTTCAGCTCCCGCCGTCGTCGCCATCGACTGTGAAAGGTCCGATCCGTGCGCCTCATACCCAAGGCCCGCTCCGGCTTCGCCGCCGCGGCCGCGGCCACCGCCCTGTTAGGTCTGTGCATGACCCCGGCCGCGGCGCGTGACGCCTCCGTCGCGGGCCAGCCGCGGACCGCGCCCGCCGCCGCCTCCACCGGGCACACGCTCGCCCCGGGCACCAAGTTCTACATCGAGGGCAACAGCAAGGCCTTCGCGCAGGCCCTCACCGACCGCAAGGCGGGGGACACGGCGAACGCGAAGTTGATGGACGCGATGGCGTCGTACCCGGTCGCCGAGTGGTTCACCGGTTCCACCACGCTCAAGCAGACCACCGACGCGATGGCCCTGCTCCAGTCGAAGGCCGCGCCGCAGCAGCGGGTTCCGGTCACCGTCGCCTACAACGTGCCGGGCCGCGACTGCTCGCAGTACTCGGCCGGCGGCGCCTCCAACAGCGCGGAGTACGCCGCCTGGGTCGACGCCCTGGCCAAGGGCATCGGCGACAAGAAGACCGTGGTCATCCTGGAGCCCGACGGCCTGGCCCTCTCCCCCGCCTTCTGCGGCGGCACCGCCGAGCAGCAGGCCACCCGGCTCGACGAGATCAACGACGCGGTGGACCGGCTGGCGCAGCAGCCCGGCACCGTGACCTACCTGGACGCCGGCCACAGCTCCTGGCACGCGGTCGGCGAGATGGCCCAGCTGCTCATCGACGGCGGGGTCTCCCGGGCGCAGGGCTTCTTCCTCAACGTCTCCAACTACCGCACGGACAGCGAGCTGATCCGCTACGGCACCCAGATCTCCAAGTGCATCTGGTACCTGCAGAACACCGAGGGCGCCGCGCCGGGTGACTGCGCAAACCAGTGGTGGCCGGCCGCCGACGCCGACGGCTGGTACGCCTCGCACGTGCCCGCCGACGCGCAGCTGACCCACTTCGTGGTCGACACCAGCCGCAACGGCAAGGGCCCGTGGACGCCGACCGCGACCTACCCGGACCCGCAGGAGTGGTGCAACCCGCCGAACCGCGGCCTCGGCGTGCGCCCCACCAGCCAGACCGGCGTCCCGCTGCTCGACGCGTACCTGTGGATCAAGGTCCCCGGTGAGTCCGACGGCAGCTGCACCCGCGGCACCGCCGGGCCCGAGGACCCCGAGTACGGCGTCGTCGACCCGGCGGCCGGAGCGTGGTGGCCCGCGCAGGCGCACGACCTCGCGGCGAAGGCGGTCCCGGCGCTGAAGTTCAACACGGACTGGTAGACCGCCCCTCCAACGCGGGCTGCCGGACCGCACGCCTCCCGGCGGCGTCCGTACGACAGGACGGCCACGCCCCCTCCCCGGGGCGTGGCCGTCCGTCGTTCCCGCTCGCCGCCGTCAGCCGCCCGAGGTGTCCGATTCCGCCTCGGCGGTGACGCCGGAGCAGTCGTAGGGGTCGTCGAGCCAGCCGTCCGGCAGGGCGACCCGGTTGTTGCCGGAGGTGCGGCCGCGCGGGCCGTCGGCCCCGACGGGCCAGGGCTGGTCCAGGTCCAGCTCGTCGAGCCCGGCGCGCAGGTCGGCGAGCGTCGAGGTGATCGCCAGGCGCTTGCGCATCTCGGATCCGACCGCGAAGCCCTTGAGGTACCAGGCGACGTGCTTGCGGAAGTCGATGACGCCGCGGGCCTCGTCGCCGATCCACTCGCCGAGCAGGGTGGCGTGCCGGACCATCGCGTCGGCCACCTCGCGCAGGGTGGGGGCGACCCGGTCCTCGCGGCCCTCGAAGGCGGCGACCAGGTCGGCGAAGAGCCACGGCCGGCCCAGGCAGCCGCGGCCGACGACCACGCCGTCGCAGCCCGTCTCGCGGACCATCCGCAGCGCGTCCTCGGCGCACCAGATGTCGCCGTTGCCCAACACCGGGATCTCCGGCACATGCTCCTTGAGCCGCGCGATGGCGTCCCAGTCGGCGGTGCCGCCGTAGTGCTGGGCGGTGGTGCGGCCGTGCAGGGCGATGGCGGTGACGCCTTCCTCCACGGCGATGCGGCCGGCGTCCAGGTAGGTGAGGTGGTCGTCGTCGATGCCCTTGCGCATCTTCATCGTGACCGGCAGCGCCCCGGCCTCGGTGACCGCCTCGCGCAGGATGGAGCGCAGCAGGTGCCGCTTGTACGGCAGCGCGGAGCCGCCGCCCTTGCGGGTCACCTTGGGCACCGGGCAGCCGAAGTTCAGGTCGATGTGGTCGGCGAGGTCCTCGTCGACGATCATCCGGACCGCCTTGCCCACGGTGACCGGGTCCACGCCGTACAGCTGGATCGACCGCGGCTTCTCGCTCGCGTCGAAGTGGATCAGCTGCATGGTCTTCTCGTTGCGCTCGACCAGCGCGCGCGTGGTGATCATCTCGCTGACGAACAGGCCCTTGCCGCCGCTGAACTCCCGGCACAGGGTGCGGAAGGGCGCGTTGGTGATTCCGGCCATGGGGGCCAGCACCACCGGCGGCTGGACGGTGTGCGGGCCGATCTGGAGAGGGGTGACGGGCGTGGACATTGCCCCATTGTCCCTCACCGCGGCTCCCCGGAGGTAGCTGGAGGCAGCTGGAGGCAGCCTTTAGTTAGGCACACTATTGGTCGTAGCATGAATCACATGCCCGAACTCAGCCGACGCCGCCGGTTCCTCGTCCTGGCCATCTGCTGCATGAGCCTGCTGCTGGTCAGCCTGGACATCACCGTGCTCAACGTGGCGCTGCCCGTGATGGGCCAGGAGCTGGGCAGCGGCGTGTCCGGGATGCAGTGGGCCCTCGACTCCTACACGCTGGTCCTCGCCGCGCTGCTGATGGTGGCCGGCTCCACCGCCGACCGGCTCGGCCGCAAGCGGGTCTTCATGACCGGGTTGGTCGTCTTCTCCGTGGGTTCCCTGCTGTGCTCGCTGGCGCCGAGCCTGGACGCGCTGGTCGCCTTCCGGGTGGTGCAGGCGGTCGGCGGTTCGATGCTCAACCCGGTGGCCATGTCGATCATCACCAACACCTTCACCGAGCCCGCCGAGCGGGCCCGCGCCATCGGCGTGTGGGGCGCGGTGGTGGGGCTGTCGATGGCCTCCGGGCCGCTGGTCGGCGGGCTGCTGGTGGACGCGGTCGGCTGGCGGGCGGTGTTCTGGATCAACCTTCCGGTGGGGCTGGCCGCCCTGCTTCTCACCCTGCGCTTCGTCCCCGAGTCCCGGGCCCCGCGGGCCCGCCGCTTCGACCCGGTGGGCCAGGTGCTGGTCGCCGTCCTCTTCGCCTCGCTGACGTACGCGATCATCGAGGCCCCGCACGCGCCCGCCGCACGGGTCGTGCCCGTCGCCGCCGTCGCGCTCGCCGCCCTGCTCGGCCTGCTGTGGCACGAGCCGCGGCGCCGGGAGCCGCTGATCGACCTGCGCTTCTTCCGCTCCGCGCCGTTCAGCGGGGCGACCGTGATCGCGGTCTGCGCCTTCGCCGCGCTCAGCGGGTTCCTGTTCCTCTCCACCCTCCACCTGCAACAGGTCCGGGGCCTGGACCCGCTGCACGCGGGCCTGTGGATGCTGCCGATGGCGGTGCCGACCCTGCTGCTCGCACCGCTCTCCGGCCGCATCGTCGGCAGCAGGGGCCCGCGGGTGCCGCTGCTGGTCGCGGGGACCGCGATGGCCGCGGCGGGGGTCGTGTTCGCGGGCTTCCCCGACGCGGGCGACGCCACCCTGGTCACGGGCTACGCCCTGTTCGGCGTGGGCTTCGGCATGGTGAACGCGCCGATCACCAACACCGCCGTGTCCGGCATGCCCCGCGCCCAGGCCGGCGTGGCGGCGGCGGTCGCCTCCACCAGCCGGCAGCTCGGGGCGACGCTGGGCGTCGCGGTGATCGGCGCGGTCCTGGCCCACGGGGTGGCGGCCTCCTCGCAGACGCACGCGCAGGCCGTCGCGGCGGCCTCCCGCCCGGCCTGGTGGATCGTGGCCGCCTGCGGGCTGGCCGTCCTGGCCGTCGGCGCCCTCACCACCGGCCGCCGCGCGGAGGCCACGGCGGCCCGCACGGCCGCCCGCCTGTCGGACGAGGGGCGGGACGTGGAGAAGGCGGACGACGTGCGGGCGGACGACGTGCGGGCGAAGGCCTGACCCCTCGCCCCGGGGCCCCGGGCCTGCGGCGCAGCGGCGGCCGGCGACGGAACACCGGACGTGGTGAGGCCCGCACCCGGGGAGCTGCGCCGGGTGCGGACCTGGTCGGGAGAGGCGTCAGGAGGTGACGGACGCTTCCAGGCGGAACGGGTTGCTCAGCAGCGGGCTGGTGCGGCGGGACTCGACGATGACCTCCCAGACGCCGGCCTTGGGCTTGGCGAAGGTGCGGGTGCCCGTGGCGCAGGCGCCCTCGTCGGAGAAGTGGGTGTAGCAGTTGAGGGAGCCCGCGGCCGCCTTCTCCGCACTGACGCCCTCGGGGTTGAAGGCCCAGAACCGGGTCTGGCTGCCGTCGGCGACGCCGGAGAGGTTCACGGTGAGCGCGGTGGCCCCGGCCGGGACGGCCACGGTGTAACGGGTCACCTCGTTGCGGTTTACCGTGCCGTCGGCGGACCAGGGGTTCTCGACGGTCACCGGGGTCGCCGCCTCGACCACCAGGAGCGTGGCGCGCTCGAGACCGCGGACGTCCTCGTCGTCGATCCGCAGGACGGCGCTGTGGACGCCCTGCGTCGCGGGCTGAGCCGTCACCTGGATCACGGTGGGCACGTTCTTCTCCAGGACGACGCTCTCCGGGACCGAGAAGGTCCCGTCGTCGCCCTTGAGGCCGAGCGCGAACGTCCGCGGGCCGTCCGCGCCGCCGGTGCGGGTCAGGGTCACGTCGTAGGTGCGGGACTCGCCGACGCCCTGGCCGCCGGCGTCGGGGGCGCAGCTGTTGAACAGGCCGGCGCCGGTGTGGGGCGTGGCCAGCTTGCCGGAGAGCACGGTGCAGACCGGGGCGGAGACGGTGACGTCCTGGCCGGTGTCGACGCCCTTGGACAGGAACTTCCACGCCTGTCCGACGTCGAACAGGCCGTGCCCCTGGGCGACGGCGTCGACCTTGTTGTTGTAGTCCGCGGTCGAGAAGATCGCCTTGCGCAGCTCGGCCGGAGTGGCGCTGACGCCGCTCTGCTTGGCCGCCGACAGCAGCAGGGCGGCCGCGCCGGTGGCCTGCGGGGCGGCCATGGAGGTGCCGTTCATGTGGCCGTAGCCGCTGGGCAGGGAGTAGCCGGTCTCGGTGACGGAGAGACTGGGCATCCAGCGCGGCGTGGTGGAGACGGCCGAGCCGGGGGCGGTGATGTCGGGCTTCAGGCCGCCGTCCTCACGCGGGCCGCGCGAGGAGAAGGGGAAGACGCCGTCCTTGAACGCCACGGCGGAGCCGTAGTTGGACCACCAGGTCTCGCGGGTCACCGAGGCGCCGACGCTGACCACCTGATCGGCCACGTTCGGGTCACCGACCGTGTTGGTGCCCGCGCCGGAGTTGCCGGCCGAGATGAACATCTGGACGCCGGTCTCGTTGATCAGGCGGTTGTAGAGCAGCGCCATGGCGCTGTTGCCGTCGTTGAGAGCGGGGCTGGAGCCGATGGACATGTTGATGACGTCCACGCCGTACTTCGTGGCGAGGTCGATCATGCCGTCGTTGAGCGCGGCGCTGGAGCAGCCGGTGGACTGGCAGGCCTTCATGGAGACCAGCTTGGCTCCGGGGGCCTGTCCGTCCATGGCGCCGCCGAACATCCCGTTGGCGGCGGTGATGCCCGCGACGTGCGTGCCGTGGTCGACGTCGAGGATGTTGAGGCCGAGGCCGGAGAACGTGTCGCTGAACTTCTTGAACTCGACGGTGAACGGCTGCCGTTCGTTGTGCGCGGTGTCCGGGTCGTCGGTGCCGAGGTAGCCGATCTGGTGGTCGACGCGGTA
This sequence comes from Streptomyces sp. NPDC002734, assembly GCF_040295685.1. Taxonomy (NCBI): domain Bacteria; kingdom Bacillati; phylum Actinomycetota; class Actinomycetes; order Kitasatosporales; family Streptomycetaceae; genus Streptomyces; species Streptomyces sp. NPDC002734. The sequence goes on along the minus strand of NZ_JBEOVU010000013.1, from coordinate 128,277 downwards.
GGCCCGCAGCAGCTCGTCGTCCTGGAAGACGTGGTCCTGGTCGGTGTCCACCCATATCGCGCCGTCCGAAGGACGGGCGACGGCCCCGAGGTAGGTGCCGGCGAGCGTCTGATCGGCTATCTGGGACTTCTGGAGCAGGCGCGTCGCCATGTACAGCTCGCCGTCGGCCTCCGGCAGCGTCCAGGTGATGTTGTTCTTCACCACGGTGGCCCCGGTGACCTTGTTGGCCGAGGAGAGCAGCGACCAGGTCCGGTCGGTGAGCAGGTCGATGAAGTTGGTCGGGTTGCTCCCGGTCACCGTGTCGACCAGCTTGCGTTCGCCGGTGGTGGTCTCGGCCAGCGCGGGGTGGGTCGGGTCCACGCCGGTGTCCATGATGCCGATGGTCACCCCGCGCCCGTCGAAGGCCGGGTTCTTCGCCTTGAAGCCGACCGAACCGGTGTCGCGGGTGGGCATGTACGGGTTGTCGTCACCCGTCTTCGCCGACGGTGCGGCGGGCAGCTCCGTTCCCGCCGCCTGCGTGACGGTGGCGGCACCGCCGTCCCCCGTGCCGGTGTCCTCCAGCTCCAGCAACTCGTCGACGTCCGCGCGCAGCACGTCCTCGAGCGCGACGACCTTGTCGACGTCGGCGAAGGCCACGTTGACCTTGACGTAGCCGATCTCCGCGTCGGTCCGGGTCACGTCGGCGCCCAGGTCGGTGAGTGCCTGGCGGACCTCCTCCGTGCGGCCGTCCTTCACCGCGACCATCACGGTCACGAAGTCGGGCACCGCGCGCTGCGCTCCCTGGGGAACGGTGCGCGCCCGGTGCTGCCGCTCGTAGGTGGCGACGAGGGCGCGGTCGTGGCTGCCGAGCTTGTCGACGGCGGCCGGGGCGGCGGTGTCCGCCTGGGCCGGTATCGCGGTCAGCGACATGCTCCCGGCCGCGACCACCGCGGCGAGCGCCGCCATGGTTCTCACGGCCGGCTTCGTGCGCTGGGTTCTGGGGGTGTTCATCGGCGTCCTATCCATGAAAGGCGTGTCGAACAGCGACACCGTTTCACTGCGGACGTGGCCGGAAAAAGCCTTTCAGCTGTCGGTTCAGTGCCTTGTCGCAAAGGCGACAAGGCCTGGTCAGACCCACTCCTGACGCGCGGCCTGCCACCCCAGCTGCACCCGGCTCTGCGCGTTGGCGAGGGCCAGCAGGCGCTTCACCCGGCGCTGGACGGTGCGCAGACTCACGTTCTGCTGCGAGGCGATGGCCTGGTCGGTGTAGCCGGCGAGCAGCAGCGAGAGCAGGTGCCGGTCGTCGACGGTCAACGGGCCCTCGTTGGCGGCCAGCGCGGTCGGCACCGGGACCGCGGTCTCCCAGCACCGGTCGAAGATCCAGCCCAGGGCGTCCACCACGTCGCGGTTGCGCACGATCAGGGCGGAGACGTTGTCGGGCCCGCTGCGGTTCGGTACGACCACCGCGGCCCTGTCGTCGACGAGCACCATCTTCAGCGGCACGTCCACCGCGACGCGCATCTCCTCGCCCAGCTCGGCCCATTCCTTGAGCAGCAGAGGGGTGTCCGGCCCGTCGTCGTCCAGGAGGTCCCGCTGGTAGACGACCCGGTAGCGCACGCCCGCCCGGAGGGCGTCCTGCTGACCGGCGTTGTCGTCGGCGGAGACGGCGACGGCGGGTGCGCGGACCAGGCTGCGGACCTGGTGCTGCGCCTCGCGCACCAGTTGGGAGTACCGCCTCGCGAGGGTTTCCGCGCCCTCGACCACCTCGGTCTGGTCGGCGGGTCCGTACCCGGCGTGACTGCGGTACCGCTGGGTCAGTTCGACGATGGCGTGCCGGGTCCGGCGCGCGTCGTCCATGCGATGCAGCATCAGCAGGTTCAGATTGACGTCGGGCGGGGTGACCCGCAGACCGCGCCTGCCGCCGGTCAGCCGTATGACCAGGCCCTTGTCCTCCAGCCCGGCGAGCGCGGCCTCCACCTCCGGCAGGTTCAGGCCGACGCGGTCGGCGAGCTCGCACGCGTCGTCGGCGGCCCGGTCGACGAGCTCGACGTACACCCGTTCCTCGGTCGGCAGGACCCCGAGCCCTTCCAGCATCCTTCGCCCCTCCGTGCGCCCCTGTCCGTGACTGCGCCCGATCCTGGAGCGCGCCGGACCGCAGGTCAACGGTCGTGTCGCGGAGCGAGACGAGGCCCCGCCGCGTCACGTACACGGCGGGGCCTGCGGGAACGTCCGGTCAGACGGTGCGGAACGCGTCCGCCTTGACGCCCGCGACGAAGGCGGCGAACGAGGCGGCGGGCACCGACAGGACCGCGCCGGCGGGGTTCTTGGAGTCCCGCACCGGCACGACGCCGCGGGAGGGGACGAGGTTCACGGCGACCTCGACGCACTGGCCGCCGTTGTTGCTGTAGGAGGACGTGACCCATCGAGGGGATTCGGTCGTCACGGGGTGCCCTTTCTTAGCTGGCTGATCAAGGCGACAGAGTCCGCCTGGGACAGCGCTTCGGCCTGTAGCTGATGGTAGGCCGTCAGCACAGGCAGCACGGAGACGCTTTCCCGCTCCAGATGACCTCGCTGCGCGGACTCCGCGTAGGACATCAGCGCCCTGTCCGGCAGCGTGAGGACCGTAATGGGCAGGTCGAACGGCCGCCGGTCCCCCATGGCGAACTCGGCTACCTGCAGCACCGTGTTGGGCAGTTCCGCGAAGGCCAGAAGGTGGTCGAACTGCGCGGCCATGACCGACGGGGCCCCAATGGGCCGCCGGATGCAGCTCTCGTCCAGAACCACGAACACCAGCGGGCGGGTCCGCCGGTCGAGGGCGCCCTGCCGCTCGGCGACGAGGGACACCCGCTCGTCCGCCTGCTCGGGGCTGATGGCACCCCGCCTGACCGCGCTCTCCGCCAGCACCGTCGCGTATTCGCGCGTCTGCAGCAGGCCGGGGATCACGCCCACCTCGTACAAGCGGATCTCCACGGCCCGGCCCTCGTAGGCGACGAACTCGGGGAAGCCCTCCAGCAGGCTCCCGTGCCGGAGTTCTCGCGACATCCGCTCGAACGTCTCGGCGTTCTCGGTGATGCCGAAGGCTCGGTCGGCACTGCGCGAGAAGCGCAAGGTTGGAAGCTTGCGACCAGTTTCCACGGAGGAGATATGGGTGCTCGAGTACTCCATCCGGGCCGCCAGATCCTCCTGCTTCCAGCCGCGCGCCTCCCGCACCGTCCGCAGACGTGCGCCGAAGGCCGCAGCCGGAGAGCTCTCGGGGTTCAGGTCCTTGATGTTCATGGGACCGCCACCAACTTTCCGTCCCGATTCGCCAAGTTGAGAGGCCGCCGACTCTAGGCCACGCTGAGCCCCCTTGGTAGTCGCTCCGTCACGGAGAGGAGTTGCCGTGGTCACCCCCCAGAGGTCCCCGCACCTGCAGGAACGCCCGGAGAACGCCGCGTCGCCCGCCCTGCCGCCCCGCCGCCGAATCAGCCTCACGGGTGAGCCGGCCGCGCGCCCCGTCGATCTGACGCTGCCCCGCGAGGCACGGTCCGTGGCACTGGCCCGCCGTTTCGCCGTGGACCGCGTTCGCGAGGAGGTGCCGGACCCCCCGGACGAACTGCTGGACCGGGTACGCCTGGTGACGTCCGAACTGGCGACGAACGGCGTCAAGTACGGCGCGCGCGACGACGACCTGATCGGCGTGACGGTGCGGGTCACCGCGGACCGGGTGCGGATCGAGGTCCACGACCCCAACCGCACCCGCCCCCGGATGCGCAGCGCGGCGGACCGGCGGCGGCGCAACCACGGCAACGGGCTGCACATCGTCGCCGCGCTCACGGACGGACGGTGGGGCGTGGGCGCGCGACCGTTCGGCAAGTACGTCTGGGCGGAGATCCCGTACGCCCCGTGACGCCGCCGCGCCGGGGGCGTCAGCCCAGCCGGGCGAAGGCGTGGTCGGCGTCGGCGACGGCCTCCGCGTGCACCTCGCGGGCGGGGCGCCCGTCGGCGATCCGCTGCCAGTTGGCGCGGGCGAGCACCCGTTGCACGGCGATCACCTGCGCCGCCAGCAGCCGGGCGGGGAGGTCCGGGCCCGGGTCGAGGGCCTCCGCCAGTGCCTGCTCGTCCTCCTGCGTGTACTGCGTGAGGCGTCCCGCCAGGCTCGGCGTGGTGAAGACCAGGCGGTGGAACTCCACCACGACCGGGTGATCGTTGAGGCCGGTCACCGGCTCGTACCGGTCGAGGCCCGCGCGGAAGTGGCGGTGCAGGGCGGTCACGGGCGGGACGCCGGGTCCGCGCTCGCGTACGACGCGTGCGGCCTCGCCCTGGTGGTCCGCGAACCGGTGGAGGACCAGGTCCTCCTTGGTGGGGAAGTACCGGAAGAGGGTCGGCTTGGAGACCTCGGCCGCGGCGGCGATGTCGCTGACCGAGACCTGGTCGAATCCGTGCGCGAGGAAGAGCGTGATCGCCGCGTCGGCGATGGCGTCATGGGTCCGCGCCTTCTTGCGGGCGCGCAGTCCCGTCGGCTCAGTCACCTGGGGAGCCTAACATTTGTTACCGAGTTGCTTTTGTTACCCGGTAACGCGTTAGTGTGCGTCCCATGAAACGAACCCCCTCCCAGCCGGTCCTGGTCACCGGCGCCACCGGCCGGATCGGCCGTGCGGTCGTCGACCACCTCCTCGACGCGGGCGTGCCGGTGCGCGCCCTCACCCGTCGCGCGGAGGCGGCGGCGACGCTGCCGGCCGGGGTCGAGGTCGTCACGGGCGACCTCACCGTGCCCGCGTCCCTCGACGAGGCGGCCCGGGGCGCCGGCGCGGTCTTCCTTCTCTGGACCGCGCCTCCGGCGACCGCCGAGGCGGTGGTCGAGCGCCTGGCGGCCCGCACGCGGCGCATCGTCCTCCTCTCGTCACCGCACCGGACGCCGCACCCGTTCTTCCAGCAGCCCAACCCCATGGCGGCGTTCCACGCGGAGCTGGAGCGGCTCGTCGCGGACACGGGGGTGGAGTCGACGGTCGTCCGGCCGGGGATGTTCGCGTCGAACGCCGCGGCCTGGTGGGCGCCCTCCCTCCGCGCCGGCGACGTCGTCCGGTGGCCCTACGGGGCCGCCGAGACCGCACCGGTCGACGACCGTGACGTCGCGGCCGTCGCGGCGCGGACCCTGTACGAGGACGGGCACGCCGGCGGCGACTACGTGCTCACGGGCGCCGAGTCGCTGACCCAGGCGGCGCAGGTGGGCGTCATCGGCGAGGTGCTGGGGCGCCCCGTCCGGTTCGAGGAGATGTCCCCGGAGGAGTTCCGCCGCGAGACGGAGGGGCAGGCGCCGGGGCCGGTGGTCGACATGCTGCTCTCGGCGTGGAACGCGGCGGTCGGCGGGCCCGCGTACGTCAGCTCCGCCGTGTCCGACGTCCTGGGGGTTCCGCCGAGGTCGTTCCGCCAGTGGGTCGCCGACCACGCCGCCACCTTCGCGCCCGGCTCCGTGCCCACGCCCTGAGGTCGCCGGCCGTTCCCGCGGCCCGGCCCGGCGGTGCGGACCGGCCGCCGGGGTCGTCAGGCGTCGCGGAACACCCGTGGGTCCGCCGAGGTCACCGGGTCCGGGTGCCGCGGAACGCCCGCCGGTACTCCCGGGGCGGGACGCCCACCGCGCGGACGAACCCCGGCCGCAGGGCCACCGCCGAGCTGAAGCCGCAGCGGGCGGCGACCTCGCCGACCGGGAGGTCGGTCTCCTCCAGCAACCGCTGGGCCGCGAGCAGCCGTTGCTCCAGCAGCCACCGCAGCGGCGTCGTACCGGTGGCCTCGGTGAAGCGGCGGGCGAAGGTGCGCTCCGACATCAGGGCGGCACGCGCCATGTCCCGTACGGTCCACGGGGTGTCGAGCGCGGCGAGGACTTCGCGCCGGGCCCGGGAGAGCGGGTCCTCCGCGCCGGCCGCCGGTGTCGGCGGCACCGGCGACGGGATGAACTGGGCCTGCCCGCCCGCCCGGAACGGCGCCGTCACCATGGCCCGGGCGATGGCCGCCGCGGCCCGCTCGCCGCGGGCGGCGCGTACCAGGTGCAGGCACAGGTCGATGCCGGCGGCGACTCCGGCGGAGGTCCAGATCGCGCCGTCGCCGGTGAACAGGACGTCGGAGCGGACGTCCACCCCAGGGTGGCGGCGGGCCAGTTCACTCGCGAGCGCCCAGTGGGTGGTGGCGGTACGGCCCTCCAGCAGGCCCGACTGCGCCAGCACGAACGCCCCGGCGCACAACGAGGCGATGGGGACGCCCCGTTCGTGCACGGCCCGCAGGGCCCGGGCCACCGCGGGGTCCACGCCGGCGCCGGCGTCCTCCAGGCCGGGCACCAGGACGAGGTCGCAGTCGAGCAACCCCTCCAGGCCGGCGTCCGGCACCCTCTCCAGCCCGCCGCCCAGCCGTACCCGCGCCCCGTCGGGGCCGCAGACGCGCAGGGTGAAGTCGGCGGCCCGGTTCGACCACACCTCGCAGATCACGGCGTAGTCGAAGGCCCGCACCCCGTCGAGGAGCAGGCAGCCGACGGTGTTCAGGGGCGGGGAGGACGACGACGGCGGCATGGCAGGAATCTATCGACCCTCGGCGCCGCCGCCGCTCACGGCCGGGGACCTCCGCGGCGCAGGGTGGGGGCATGACCTCATCGACCGGCGCGCCCGCGCCCTTCACCGTCCGTTACGTCGGCGGCCCCACCGCGGTCCTGGAGACCGGCGGGGTCCGCCTGCTCACCGACCCGACCTTCGACCCGCCGGGCGACTACCCCGCTCCCGGGGGCGGCACCACCCTGGTCAAGACCGCAGGCCCGGCGGTCGGCGCGGCGGAGATCGGCCCCGTCGACGCCGTGCTGCTCTCCCACGACCAGCACGCCGACAACCTCGACCACGCGGGGCGGGCGTTCCTCGACGGCGTCCCGCTCACCCTGTCCACGGAGTCCGCGCGGCGACGGCTCGGCGGCACGGTGCGGGCGCTGGCGGACGGGGAGAGCGTGGAGCTGCCCCGGCCGGACGGCGGGTCGCTGCGGATCACCGGCGTGCCCGCGCAGCACGGCCCCGACGGCACCGAGCACCTCGTGGGCGAGGTCACCGGGTTCGTGCTCTCCGGCGACGGGCTGCCCACGGTGTACGTGAGCGGGGACAACGCCTCGCTGGACGTGGTGCGCGGCATCGCGGAGCGGTTCGGCCCCTTCGACGTGGCGGTGCTCTTCGCGGGCGGGGTCCTGACGCCGCTGCTGCCGGGCGCCTTCCTGACCCTCTCCAGCGCCTGGGCCGCGCAGGCCGCGGAGATCCTCGGGGCGCGGCAGGTGGTCCCGCTCCACTTCGAGCACTGGCAGCACTTCAGTGAGGGCGGCGACTCCCTGACCGAGGCGTTCGCGGCGGCCGGCCTCTCCGACCGGCTGCGGCTGCCGACGCCGGGCGGGAGCGTGGAGGTGGCGGGCGGGTAGGCGCCGCGGGCGCCGCCCGCGACCGGGGGGGGCCGGGGTCCGGCCCCTCACGGGCGGCGCATACGGTCGCGGCGTGGAGACGACGCGCCGGGTGGCTGCCCGGATCCTCTGTCTGGACGCCGCCGGGCGCCTGCTGCTCATGCGCTGGCGCGACCCCGTCGACGGGACGCACCTCTGGGAACCGCCGGGGGGCGGGGTCGAGCCGGGCGAGACGCCGTTGGCCGCGGCCCGCCGCGAACTGGCCGAGGAGACGGGACTCGACCCGGCCGCCGTCCTCGACCGGTCGGTGCCGGTCGGGCGTGACGTGGTGTGGGGCGGCAAGCGGTACGTCGGCACGGAGCACTTCTTCGTCGCACGGTTCGCCGAGGAGCGTCCCGCGCTGGTGAGGACCGGCCTGCTCCCCTACGAGGTGACCAGCCTGGACACCCACACCTGGGTGGCGTGGCCGGACCTGGGCTCGCTGCGCGACCCGGTGGAACCACCGCAACTGGCCGCCGTCCTCGCCACGCTGGCACCGGACGGCCCCTGGCGGGACGGCGCCTGACCCCGGTGGCCGGCCCAGGTGCGGTTCTGGGTCAACAGCGAGGACATCGTCGAGAAGGCGGTCGACCGGGGCGGCCGAGCCGGGCGGGCGCCCCGCCTCAGGCCGGCAGGGGCCGACCGTCGCAAGCGGGCCGGTGGATGGGGCCGTCCAAGGCGGAGAGCGGGAGGGCGGTGCCGCCGCGTCGAGTGCGGATGATCTCCGCGGCGATGGACACGGCCGTCTCCTCGGGGGTGACGGCGCCCAGGTCGAGGCCGATCGGCGAGGCGAGGCGGCGCAGCCCGGCCTCGTCGACGCCGGCTTCGCGCAGCCGGGCGGTCCGATCGGCATGGGTGCGGCGGCTGCCCATCACGCCGATGTACGCGGCGGGCGTCCGCACCGCCTCGACCAGCAGCGGGACGTCGAAGCGGGGGTCGTGGGTGAGCACGCAGATCACCGTCCGCGCGTCGACCTCGGTGGCCGCCAGGTAGTCCGAGGGCCAGGCCCGCACCACCTCGTCGGCCATCGGGAACCGCTCGGGGGTGGCGAAGAGGGGGCGGGCGTCGCAGACGGTCACCCGGTAGCCGAGGAAGGCGCCCATCCGCGCGGTGGCCGCCGCGTGGTCGATGGCACCGAACACCAGCATCCGCGGGGGCGGCATGAAGCTCCGGACGAAGACGGCCGTCTCCTCACGGCGCCGCTCGCCGCGCGGGCCGTAGCGCCGCAGCGCGTCGCCGCCCGCGGACAGCAGCGCCCGCGCGTCCTGCGCCACCGCCCGGGCCAGCTCGGGGGCGCCGTCCCACGCACCGTCGCCATGAGTCCCGGTCCCGCCCTCGCCATCGGCCATGAGGCCGCCGTCGCCCTGGGCCATGGTCCCGCCGTCGCCGTAGGCCACGGTCCCGTCGGGCCGCACCGCCAGCTGCGCGCCGACCGCAACCCCGACCGCCGCGCCGTCACCGCCGACCGCGCCGTCACCGCGGCTCTCGCCGCAGCCTTCGCCACGGCCACGGCCGCTCCCCTCCCGCGCGACCCCGCCCCGACCGGGCGGCTCCTCCGCGGAGGCCGCCGTGTCCACCACCGTCGCCAGGGCCACCGCCTCGCCCCGCTCCGCCGCCTCCAGGACGTCCAGCAGCGCGGCGCGTTCGCCCTCGCCCCGGTAGGCGCGGACCAGCACCCGCAGCGTGCCGCCGCAGGTGAGGCCCACCGCGAACGCGTCCTCGTCACCGACCCCGAAGACGTGCACCTGCGGGATGCCGTCGGCCAGCACCGCGAGGCCGGCCTCGTAGACCGCGCCCTCGACGCAGCCGCCGGACAGGCTCCCGGCCACGGCGCCGTCCGCGCCGACCGCCATGGCGGCGCCGGGCCGCCGGGGCGCACTGCCGTGGGCCTCCACCAGGAGGGCCATCGCGAAGTCGGTCCCGGCCTCGTGCCACCGTCGCAGTGGCGTCAGCAGGTCGATCATGGAGTCGTTTTAACACTTAAAGAGTTTTGAAGACACCCCTTGTGGCCTGCCCGGAAAGGGTGTTAGACATCTCCGCAATCGAATATTCAGGCATTAGATAACTCTGTGTAGCGGCTACTGCGCCTCCGGTCGCCGCGTCGCTGGAGGTCCCTGCCCATGCTCCTGCTTCCCAACGGTCTGGTCGCACCCACCCAGCGCACCATCGCTCCCTTCGCCCTGTACCGCCCCACCTCGGTGGAGGAGGCGGTGTCCGAGGGCGCCCGCCCCGGCGCGGTCTACGCGCAGGGCTGCAGCGACCTGTTCGCCCAGTTCCGGGAGGGGCTGCACTGCGAGAGCCTGGTCGCCCTGGACCGGGTCGACGTCCTGGACCGGGTGGTCGCCGAGGACGGCGGGCTGCGGATCGGCGCCGGGGTCGCCCACCACGACGGCACCCGCCACGAGGTGGTCCGGGGCGCCCTGCCGTCCTTCGCCGCGGCCTGGGGGCGGATCGCCAACCACCGCATCCGACAGCGGGCCACCGTAGGCGGCAACCTGATGGCGCGGCGCACCCGCTACGAGATGTCGATCATGCTGCAGGCGCTCGGGGCGCGGCTGTTGTTCCACACCCCCGAGGGGCCGCTGGAACTGGACCCGGCCGCCCTGTGGGACCGGCCGGAGCCGCCCGGGGCACTGTTGACCGAGGTGGTGGTGCCGGACACGGCCGGCGTGTGGTTCGGCTACGAGCGGTCGATGCGCCCGCTGGCCACCGCCGCCGTGGCGGTGCGCGGCGACCGGGTCACGTTGACCGTGGGCTCGGAGTACACCCGTCCGCACACCGTCCGCCTGGCGTTGGGCGAGGACCCGGCACGGGCCGCGGCCACGCTGCCGGACAGCGTCGGGGACGCCGCGGCGGGTGCCGAATATCGCCGTCACCTGGCCGGGGTACTGCTGCGCCGCCTGCTGGACGCCCGTACCACCGAAGAGGCCGGAGAAGCCCGCGAGGCCGGAGAGGCCGAAGAGAAGGAGAGCGCGTGAGCACCGACCGGACCGCCGCCCGGCGGATCACCGTCGACGTGGAGGTCGACGGCCGCCGCCGCCGCGAGGAGATGGCCGCGCAGACGGTGCTGCTGGACCTGCTGCGCGACCGGATGGGCAACACCGGGGTGAAGGCGTCCTGCGAGCGCGGCGTCTGCGGGGCGTGCACCACGCTGATCGACGGTGTGCCGACGGCCTCCTGCAGCGTCTTCGCCTTCAGCGTGGACGGCTGCTCGGTGGAGACGGTGGCCGGGCAGGCCCGGGGAGGCGAACCGGGTCCCGTGCAGCGGGCGTTCGCCGAGTGCGGCGGCTTCCAGTGCGGCTACTGCACCCCCGGCATGGTGATGCTGACGACCGCCCTGCTGCGCGAGCACCCCGAACCCACCGAGGAGCAGATCCGCGAGTGGATTTCCTCCAACATCTGCCGGTGCACCGGCTACGCGATGATCATCGACTCGGTCCGCCGGGCCGCCGAGCTGACCCGGGAGGAAGCATGACGGGCAGGACCAGCGCCTTCGGCTCCACGGCGCCCCGCAAGGACGCGACCCTCAAGGTCACCGGCGCCGCCCGGTACACGGCGGACGTCTCGCTGCCCGGCATGCTGCACGCCAAGGTACTGCGCAGCCCGCACCCGCACGCCCGGCTGGTGTCGGTGGACGCGACCAGGGCGCGCGCGGTGCCCGGCGTGCACGCGGTGATCACCCGCGACGACCTGGACGGGCTGGACGCCGTCTACGGCTACTTCATCAAGGACCAGCCGATCGTCGCCACCGACCGGGTGCGATACGTCGGCGACCCGGTCGCGGCGGTGGCCGCCGAGGACGAGGCGGCCGCGCTGGCGGCGCTCGCGCTGATCGACGTCGAGTACGAGGTGCTGGACACCGTGCCGGACGTGGAGGCCGCGCTGGCCGAGGGCGCCCCCGAACTGTTCCCCGGCGACAAGCCGCGCGGCGTGGTGCCGCCCTACGGGGCCGGGGCCTCCGGCGCGCTGTGGCCGAGGCCCAACGTCTGCTACGAGTTCCGCTACGAGACGGGTCCGGACGAGGTGTGGGAGCGCTGCGACCACGTCTTCGAGGACACCTTCGTCTTCTCCCGGATGAACCACTTCCACCTGGAGCCCTTCGTCACCGTCGCCGACGCGCGTGGCGACCGGATCGAGGTGTGGACCTCCACCCAGAACCCGTTCCCGCTGCGCCGGGAGCTCGCCCGGGTGTTCCGGGTGGAGGAGTCCTCGGTGCGGGTCAACGTGCCCTTCGTGGGCGGCGGTTTCGGCGCCAAGCACAACTGCAAGACCGAGCCGGTGGCGATCCTGCTGTCGCGGCTCACCGGGCGGCCGGTCCGCTACTGCCTGACCACCGAGGAGGGCTTCCTCACCCTCAGCCAGCACGCCGCGGTGCTGAGGGTGCGCACCGGCCTCCTGGCCGACGGCACCTTCGTCGCCCGGGAGAGCGAGGTGCTGCTGGACGCCGGCGCCTACACCGACGGCAGCCCGCTGGTCGCGGAGAAGGCCGGGTACCGCATCCCCGGCCCCTACCGCTGGGAGCACGTGCGCTCCTCGTGCGCCTGCGTGATGACCTCGACGACGCCGGCCGGGCCGTTCCGCGGCTTCGGGGCCACCCAGGCGACCTGGGCGAGCGAGAGCCAGATCGACATGATCGCCCGGCGGCTCGGCATGGACCCCTACGACCTGCGGGTGAAGAACCTCAAGGCGCTGGGCGAACCGTTCATGCCGGGCGAGAGCGGCATCGACAGCGACCTGGTCGAGGGACTGGACCTGGTCGCCGCCGAACTCGGCTACCAGGGGCGGGAGAAGCGGCCGAACCGCGGCATGGGACTGGCGATCGGGTTCAAGGACGGCGGCGGCGTCAACAAGCCGGCGCAGGCCCGGGTGAAGGTCAACGCGACCGGACAGGTCATCGTCTCCACCGGCTCGGTGGAGATGGGCCAGGGCATCTCGACGGCCCTGTGCCTGGTCGCCGCGGAGGTGCTGGGACTGCCGCCGGAGCGGATCTCCTACGCGTCCGTCTCCACCGACACCTCTCCCTTCGACCAGGGCACCAACGCCTCCTCCGGCATGACGGTGACGGGGCGCGCCGTGCAGCTCGCCGCCGAGCAGGTCCGCGAGCGGATCCTGGAGTTCGCGGCCGGCCGGCTGGGACGCGCGCCGTCCGACCTGGAACTGGTCGACTGGGGGGTGCGCCTGGACGGCACGGTCCACCCGCTGACGCCGATGATCCTGGGCGTCTTCGGCGGCACCGGCTACGAGTTCAGCGGCGACGGCTTCTTCAAGGCGCCCAACTCCCACGAGGCGCCGCTGGAGGCCCCCTGCGTGTTCTGGGAGATCGGCTGGGCCGGCGCCGAGGTCGAGGTGGACCCGGACACCGGCGCGGTGACGGTGCTCAAGCTGGTGGCGAGCGGCGACGTCGGACGGGCCGCGAACAAGCTGGTGGTGCGCGGGCAGGAGGAGGGCGCGGCCCTGATGGGCTACGGGCAGGCGCTGTTCGAGGAGATGCGGTACGAGGACGGCGTACTGGTCAACGGCGAGGCGCTGGACTACCGGGTGCCCATGGCCGAGGACCTGCCGCCTTCCTTCGTCTCCGTCTCCCAGGAGCAGGGCCACGGGCCCGGCCCGTTCGGCTCCAAGGGCGCCGGCGAGGGCACCATGGTGCCGATCGCCGCGGCCGTCGCCAACGCCGTGCAGGACGCCACAGGAGCGAGGATCACCACCCTTCCGCTGACCCCCGAGCGGGTCTTCCGCGCGCTGCGGGAGGCGGGCTCGCCCACTGCCTGAGCCGCCCGTCCCCGCCGGGGACGGCCTCCTCTCCGCACCCCCTCGGCCCGCACGGACACCGGCCGAGGGGGCCTCGGCGCCACCTCCGCACGCGCCTGCCGAAGCATCCAATTAATTTCAGGTCAAAAATATTGACCCCTTAGATATGCGGTCCTAGGGTCGCCGCATCTGCTGACGCATCCGCCGACCCCCGCCCCGCTCGCGGAAGGACTCCCATGACGACCGTGGCCACGAAAGAGGTGATGGGCTCCGGCTCCATCGCCGCCAGGATCGAACGACTGCCGCACTCCCGCTGGCACGTGAAGGTCCGCTTCCTCATCGGCGCCGTCACCTTCTTCGAGGCGTTCGACCAGTTGCTCGCCGCCTCCGCCCTGCCGGTCCTGACCGAGCAGTGGAACCTGTCCACCGGACAGGCCACCTTCGCCGTCACCGCCGCCTCGGTGGGCATGCTGCTGGGCGCGTTCGTCGCGGGCTGGCTCGGCGACCGGATCGGCCGGGTGCGCACCGTCGCCCTCGGCGTGCTGCTCACCGGGCTCGCCAGCATCGCGGTGGCGGCCTCCGCCAACATCGAGATGTTCGCCCTGTTCCGCTTCGTGCAGGGCGTCGGCATCGGCGGCGTGGTACCGATCGCCGCCACGTACATCAACGAGATCGCCCGCTCGGACAGCCGCGGCAAGCTGGTCCTGCTCTACGAGCTGATCTTCCCTGCCGGCCTGTCCGCGGCCTCGCTGACGGCCGTGTGGGTGGTGCCCAACCTCGGCTGGCAGGCGATGTTCCTGCTGGGCGGCCTGCCGGTGCTGCTCGCCCTGGTGCTGGTGCGCAAGGTTCCGGAGTCCCCGCGCTGGCTGGCCTCCCAGGGGCGTCTGGAGGAGGCCGAGGAGGTCGTCGCCCGGATCGAGGAGGAGATCACCGCCGCCACCCGCGAGCCGCTGCCCGAACCCGCGCTGGAAATTCCGGCCGAGGAGTCCCGGGGCCGCCTGCGGGAGATCTTCCAGGGCCGCTACCTGCGCCGCACCGCCGTCCTGTCGACGATGTGGTTCGTCGCGTACTACGTGAACCACGGCATCTCGACCTGGCTGCCGTCGCTGTACACCAAGCAGTTCGGCCTGGACCTCACGACCGCCCTCACCTACTCCCTGCTCAGCAACGCGACCGGTCTGGTCGGCACGCTGATCGCCGCACTGGTGGTGGACCGCATCGGCCGCAAGCCGCTGCTGCTGACCGCGCTGATCGGCACCACCGCCGCGCTCGCGGCCCTCGCGGTGGCCGGCGCCACCTCCAGCGGCCAGGTCGCCCTGTTCGCCTCCTGCACCACCTTCTTCATCTTCGTGATCAACGCCTCGCTCTACCTGTACTCGCCGGAGCTGTACCCGACGCGCAACCGCGCCAAGGGCGCCGCGTTCGGAGGGGTCTGGAACCGCCTGGGCGTGATCCTCGGCCCGATCACGGTGGGCGCGATCCTCGCCTCCGGCGCCGACCTGAGCGTGATCTTCGTCCAGCTGGCGGTCGTCGCCGCGGTGGGCGCGGTCGTCGCCTGCTTCGCGGTGGAGACCAAGGGCAGGACCCTCGAGGAGCTGAACTCCTGACCCCGCGCGGCACGACGAAGGGCCGGACACCCCGCACGGGGCCGTCCGGCCCTTCGCACGCCGCGGACGTACCCGCCGGGTCCGTTAAGGGAGTAACTTTTCACCAGCAAGAAGAACCGGGGAGGGAGACCGCTGTGGCCGGCAGGGAACAGGGCGCCGATACGGACGCCGTGTCACGCATCATCGAGGAGTGGCACCGCGAGCGGCCCGACCTCGACCCCTCCCCGATCGAGGTGCTGGGGCGGCTGCACCGCTCCTTCCTGCTCTACCAGGCGCAGACCAGCAAGCCGCTGGTCGCGGCCGGGCTCTCGATGGCCGGCTTCGACGTGCTGGCGGCCCTGCGGCGGGCGGGCGAGCCGTACCGGCTCACCGCGGGCGAGCTCGCGGCCACCAGCCTGGTCTCCTCGGCCGGCGTGACACTGCGACTGGACCGGCTGGAGGGCGACGGCCTGATCGTGCGAGAGCGGGACGCGGGCGACCGGCGGGTGGTCCACTGCAGGCTCACCCCGGCCGGCCTCAAGCTGATCGACACGCTCTTCGCGGAGCACCTGGACAACGAGCGCCGGATGCTGGCCGGGCTCAGGCCCAAGGAGCGGGTGCAACTGGCCACGCTGCTGCAGAAGCTGGAGCGCAGCCTGGCGGACTCGGCGGACGCCAACGGCACGGCGTAGCCGCCGCCCGCGGGCCCCTGCCACGCCACGCCGAAGGCCCCGTCGCGCACCTCGCGACGGGGCCTTCGGACGCTGTCGGCCGGGCGGCTCAGCCGAGCAGTTCGGCCGCCTGCCGGGCGGCCTCCGCCCGGTAGAAGCGGCGGATGCGCACCACACCCAGGTCGTGCTGGTACAGGTTCTCGCCCACGTCCCCGTCGGCGGGCATGCCCTCCAGCATCACCCGGTCCTGCTCCAGCACCTCGTGGTGGCGTGCCTCCAGGGTGGTCCGGTACAGGAAGCGCCAGGAGGCCCGCTCCCAGCCCTGGACCTTCCGGGTCCGCCAGTGGAACACCGCGCACTCGGTCGCGGTGACCGGCACCACCATGCCGACGATGCCGAACGCGCCGCCCGGTCCGGCGTACGGCTGGTAGGGGATCTCCAGGTCGACCCAGTCGACGCCGGTGCGGCCGAACTCGACCCAGTCGAAGTTCACTCCGACCTGGTCGGTCTTCTCGAAGAAGAAGCCCCGCCCGGTCTCCCGGATGCGGAACCGGGCCGACTTGGCGCCGCCGGACATCGAGTGGGAGTGGCCGTGCAGGAAGGCCCCGTGCATCGGGTCCAGCACGTTGTCCACGTAGAAGCGCCACGGGGCGCCCCACTCGGCGTAGTTGAGGAAGTGGGCGGTGTCCGCGTCGCGCAGCCGGTCCGGCAGGATCAGCTCCGGCGGCTCGGGGTGCCGCTCGTCGCCCCAGTAGGCGAAGATCGCGCCGCAGTGCTCCTGCACGGGCAGCGAGCGCACCAGCCGCTTGCCCTCCAGGTTGCAGCCGGGCAGGCCGGGCACGGAGACGACCGTGCCGTCGCCGTCCACCTGGACGCCGTGGTAGAGGCAGGCGACCCGGTCGCCGAGGTGCTGGCCCAGGGACAGCGGGGCGCTGCGGTGCGGGCACCGGTCGGCGATCATGTGGAGCTGCCCGGTGGGCCGGCGGAAGAGGAGCCAGGGCTCGCCCCAGCGCGTCACGCGCTTCATCTCGCCGTCGCCCACGTGGTGCGAGGGCAGGACCGGGTACCACTGGTTGCGCAGCCCGGTGGCGTGGATCCGCTCGGCGAGTTCCTCGACGGACGCGCCGGACTCGGCGGACTCGGCGGACTTGGCGGAAACAGGTGCGGCGGTCGTCATCGCGTCACGCTCCCAGTCGCTCGATCTCGGCCCGGAACGACTCCTCGGTCCAGGTTCCGCCGTCCGGCGGGAAGACACTGCTGCTGTTCAGTCCCCGCACCACGTCGGCCAGTTCGTGGCCGTGCCGCGCGTAGACCTCTTCGAGGGCTCCGGCGAGCTTGAGTTCGTAGGCGGTGGGTTCGTGGGTGCGGGTCTGGTGCACCACGACATATCGGGTCGTCATGGGGTACTCCGGTGAACGGGCGAAGGCGGTGGAGTTCAGAGGTCAAGCACCAGGCGGGCGGAGGCGCAGCGGGAGACGCAGATCATCATCGACGTCCCCGCGGCCTGCTCCTCGCTGCTGAGCAGCATGTCCCGGTGGTCGGGCGTGCCGTCGAGGACACGGGTCTCGCAGGTGCCGCAGATGCCGTCGCGGCAGGAGGTCTCCACGGCGACGCCGGCACTCTCCAGGGCGTCGACGATCGACTCCTCGGGCCCGACGGTGACGGTGGCGCCGGAGCGGGCGCACTCGACCTCGAAGGCCTGCTCCCCGCCCTCCGGCGCGGGCGCCTTGACCGCGGCGAACCGCTCCAGGCGCAGCCGGTCGCGCAGGCCCCGCTCCGCGCAGGCGGCCTCGATCGCGGCGAGCAGCGGCTCGGGCCCGCAGCAGTAGACGAGGGCGCCGGGGTCCGCCTCGGCCTCGGCGAGGATCCCCGGCAGGTCGAGGTGGCCGTGGGTGTCCTGCGGGTGGAGCACCACAGGGCCGCCGAGCGCGGCGAGTTCGTCGCCGAAGGCCATGGAGTCGCGGCGGCGGCCGCCGTGCCAGAGCTTCCAGGGCCGGCCGAGGGCGGTGGCCTCGCGGGCCTGGGCGAGGATCGGGGTGATGCCGATGCCGCCGGCCACGAACAGGTACCGCTCGGCGTCCTCGAGGGCGAAGTGGTTGCGCGGGCCCTTGACGGTGACACTCTGCCCGGGTCGCAGCTTGGCGTGCACGTGGGCCGAACCGCCGCGTGAGGACGGCTCGTTGAGGACGGCGACGCGGTAGCGGCCGGTGTCGGCGGGGTCGCCGCAGAGGCTGTACTGGCGGATCAGGCCGCCGAGGTGGACGTCGACGTGGGCACCGGGCGTCCAGGCGGGCAGCGGCTTGCCGTCGGGGTGGACCAGTTCCACCGAGACGACGCCGTCGGCCTCCCAGGTCATCCGGTGGACCAGCAGGTCGAGCCGTGTCTCTTCTCGGGTGTCGCTCACGACCGCCCTCCTTCTCCTGGTGCTGGCTACGGGTGCTGACTACTGGGTCCGGCCGGGGACGGAGACCGGCGGGGTGAACGGGTTCTTCATGGGGCCGAGCGCGTCGAGGTCCACCTCGACGAGGGTGGGGCCGTCGCTCTCCACGGCGGCGCGGATCTGCGGTCCGGCCTCCTCCTCGGAGGAGATCCGCCGGTAGGGCAGTCCGGTGGCGGCGGCCAGGGCCTCGAAGTCGGGGGTGAACAGGTCGACGCCGGAGCGGCGGTCGAAGTAGCGGTCCTGCATGTTGCGCAGCACGCCGTAGCCGCCGTCGTTGAAGACGACCAGGGTGAGGCGGGGCCGCTCCTGGGCGAGGGTGAGCAGTTCGCCGAGGTGCACGGCGAGGCCGCCGTCGCCGGCCATCACCACGGTGGGCCGCTCCGGGTGGGCGAGGGCGGCGCCGATGCCCATGCCGAGGCCCTGGCCGATCCCGCCGCCGCGCGGGAAGACGTTGTCCCGCGGGTCGTGGATCGGCAGCAGCCGGTTCCCCCAGCTGGACGAGGGGACGGTGACGTCCCGGGCGATCACCGCGCGGCGCGGGAGTGCGGCGGTGAGGGCGTCCATGACGGCGGCCTGCGGGCCGATGCCGTCGCGCAGGGCGGCGCGGGCGCTGTCCCGGGCGGTGCGGACCCGCTCGCCCCAGCCGTCCTCGGTGGCCGCGCCGAGTTCGGTGATCCGCCGGGCGAGGGCGGTGAGCACCGTGTCCGCGTCACCGCGCAGGGCGTGCGTCGCGGGGTACACGCGGCCCAGGGCAGCCGGGTCGGCGTCGATCTGGACGTGGGCGGTCGGCAGTTGGAGCCCGTAGTCGCCGGTCTCGTTGGACCGGAAGTGGGTGCCGACGCTGAGGAGCGCGTCGGCCTCGGCGAGCAGGGCGCGGCCGGTGGGGCCGGAGGCGAAGTTCCCGACGACGCGCACATCGTCCTCGGGCACCGCTCCGCGGCCGGAGTTGGAGGTCAGCAGGCCTGCCCCCAGGGCGTCCAGCAGCGCGGAGAGTCCGGCCCCCGCACGGGCCGCGCCTCCTCCGGCCCACACCAGCGGTCGACGCGCGCCGGCCAACAGGGCGGCGGCGGCGTCGAGTTCGGCGGCGGACGGCTCCGGAAGCACCGGGGCCTCCGGGAGGGCGCCGTCCAGGGCCGCCGGGTCCTGGGGGGCGTACTGCAGGTCGATCGGCCACTCGACGCTGGCCGGACCGCCGGGGACGGCGAGCGCGGCGGCGGCCGCCTCACGCAGGATCCGTCCGGCGTCGGCGGGGTCGGTGACCGTCGCCGCGTACGCGGAGACAGCGGTCAGCATGCCCAGCTGGTCCTTGGTCTCGTGGATGAAGCCGCGCCCCTGCCCCAGGTGGGCGCTGTCGATCTGACCGGTGACGTGCAGCACCGAGGTCCCGGCGGACAGCGCCTCGATCAGCGAGCCGGCGGCGTTGCCGGCGCCGGTGCCGGTGGAGGTGAGCGCGCAGCCGAGGGTGCCGCGGGCCCGGCCGTAGGCGTCGGCGGCGTTGACGGCGCTCGCCTCGTGTCGCACCGGGACGAAGCGCAGGTCGCGGTCGACGGCCTCGACGAGCGGCAGGTTGTGGACGCTGACGACGCCGAAGACGGTGTCGACGCCGAGCGCGCGGAGCGTGGCGACCAGCAGGTCGCCGCCGTTGGGCGTGGTCATGGGTGGAGCTCCTGGGGCTAGGGGGGCGCCGGCGTGGAGGGCTCAGGCGGCGTGGCTGATGCCGCCGCAGACGTCGACGCTGATGCCGGTGATGTAGGAGGCGCGCGGGGAGAGCAGGCCGGTGACGGCGTAGGCGACCTCCTCGGCGCGGCCGAGGCGGCCCAGCGCGATGCCCCGGTCGGCGGCGAGGGCGGCCTGCCACGCGTCGTAGCTCCGGTCGGTGCCGGAGGCCCGGTACCGGCGCTCCCACTGGCCGGTGTCGATCAGGCCGAGGCAGACGGAGTTGACCCGGATGCCGTCGGCGGCGAGTTCCCGCGAGAGCGACTTGGAGAGGTTGAGGATGCCGGCCCGGGCGGCGCTGGTGGTGATCAGGCGGGGCGAGGGCTCCTTGGCGAGCACCGCGTTGATGTTGACGACGGCGGCCGCGTCGGAGCGCCGCAGCAGGGGCAGCGCGGCCTTGAGGGGGTTGAGGACGCCGTCGAACTTGAGCTCCAGCTCGTCGCGCCAGTCCTCGGTGGTGCACTCGGCGAACGGCTTCATCCGGGACTGCCCGGCGTTGTTGACCAGGCCGTCGAGTCCGCCGAACCGTTCCCGCACGCCGTCGACCATGCGGGCGACGGCGTCGGCGTCGCGGACGTCGCAGACCGCGGTGTGCAGCCGTTCGTGCGCGCCGATCCGCTCCAGGGCCTCGGCCCGCCGCCCGCAGGTGGCCACCTGGGCGCCCTCGTCGAGCAGCGTCCGGACGGTGGCGAGGCCGACGCCGGAGCTGCCGCCGGTGACCAGCACCGTGCGGCCGGTGAGTCCGAGATCCATGGGTGTCGTCTCCTACAGGTGATCAGTGCATCGTGAAGCCGCCGTTGACGGCGACGGTCTGGCCGGTGAGGTAGCGGGACTCGTCGGAGAGCAGGAAGGCGATGAGTCCGGTGAGGTCGTCCGGCTGCTGCGGGCGGGAGATGGCCCGGTTGAGCCGGTACAGCTCGTGCCGTTCCTCGGGGATCCGCTCGGAGGACTCGCTCTCGGTGAGCCCGGGGGCCACCGCGTTCACGGTGATCCCCAGGTCGCCGGTCTCGCGGGCCATCGCCCGGGTGAGGGCGATCAGGGCGCCCTTGGAGGCGATGTAGTGCGCCAGGCGCGGCGAGCCGTACAGGGCGGCGTCGGAGGCGACGTTGACGATGCGGCCCTCGCCGTTCGCCCTCATCAGCGGGAGCAGCGCCCGGGCGACCAGCCAGGGTCCGCGGGCGTTGACGGTCATGATGCGGTCGAAGTCCTCGACCTCGATCTCGTGGAAGTACCGCCCGCCCACGGCGTCCGCCAGACCCGCGTTGTTGACCAGGCCGTGGAGCTTTCCGCCGGTCAGCTCCGCCGTCTCGGCGGCCATCCGGGCGACCGAGGCCGGGTCGCCGACGTCGCAGCGGACGAACTCCGCCTCGAACCCCTCGCCCCTGAGCTCCGCCACCGCCTTCTCGCCCCACTCCGCCCGGAGTTCGGCGACGACGACGCGGAATCCGTCGGCGCCGGCCCGGCGGGCCGTGGCCAGTCCGAGGCCACGGCCGGCGCCGGTGACGACGACGGTGCGCCGCTCAGTCACGGGTGACGCCGTACAGCGGCGAGTACTCCGGGTACGTCGGCACCTGCGGCTTCTGCGTGCCGATGATCACGCAGAACAGGGCGTCGGTGTCGCCCTCGTTCTTCAGCGAGCGGGTCACGCCGGCCGGGACGACGATCATGTCGCGGTAGCCGAGGGTGCGGTACTCGACCTCGTCGGGGCCGCGGTGGATGCCGACGCGGACCTGGCCCTCCAGGACGAAGAAGGCCTCCTCGACGTCGTGGTGGGTGTGCGCCGGACCCTCGGCGCCCGGGGGCAGCAGCATGTTGGAGAAGGTGAAGCCGCCGGAGGGCAGGATCCGGGAGTCGTTCTCGTGGTTGCCGGTGGCGCCGGAGCCGACGTAGCGGATCTGGGCGCGGCGGTACTGCGGGCCGGCCTTCTCCTGGAAGGACAGGGTGCCCCAGTCGGGCTCGCGGGAGTCCTCGCTCGCGATGAGCCGGTCGGTGTACGTGGCGAGGTCCCCGCCGTTGTCGTACTCGGTGGTGGTGAGAGGCATGACTGCTCCTGTTCGGGGTGTGTGACGGGCGGGCAGTGGTGACGGTCAGTCGGACTCGGGGAGCCGGGCGGCGATGCGCAGGTGGGCCCGGACCCAGTCGTTGAAGGCGGCGGGCTGCTCCTGGTTGGCCAGGTGGCCCGCGCCGGTCATGATCACGAAGACGCCGCGTCGCATGGCGCCGGCGATGATCTGGCTCTCGGCGATCCCGGTGATCTGGTCGTCCTCGCCGCAGAGCACCAGGGCGGGGGCGGTGATCCGCTCCAGCTCCCCGGTCAGGTCGGTGGCGGCCATGGACTCGGCCGCGTAGCCGTAGCCGGGGAGCCGGACCGCGTCCGCCATGATGTCCACGGCCGCGCGGACCTGCTCCGGCGAGGCCTGCGGGGAGAGCAGGCGCGGGGCGCGCCGCTCGGCGAACGCCCGCGGTCCGGCATCGGCGAGCTGCTCGCCGCGGGCCCGCATGGCGGCGGCCTTCTCCTCCCCGGTGCCCGAGCCCCGGGTGGAGTCCGCGATCACCAGGCTGGAGACCAGTTCGGGGTGGCGTACGGCGAGCCGCATGGCGATCACGCCGCCCCAGGAGACGCCGACCACGTGCGCGTCGCCGCCGCGCTCGGCGATCAGCCGGGCCGCGGTGTCCGCGTAGTCGTCGAGGGTCAACGGGCCCTCGGGGTCGGGCGACCTGCCGTAGCCGGGGGCGTCCCAGGCGACCACCCGGGCGACCGGGGCGAGGCCTTCGAGCTGGGCGGCGAAGGAGGCGGAGGAGGAGCCGATGCCGTGCAGGCACAGCACCAGCGGGCCCTCCTCGCCGGCCTCCTCGACGTGCACCGGGTACGTCGCGTGCGGCGTCGCCGTCGCGGGGGTCGCCGTGCGGGTCACAGGATCTGTCCCTTCCGCCCGGTGAGGGCGCCGATGCCGCGCAGGACCGCGTGCGGGACGACCTGGCTGGTGGCCGGGTTGCCCGGGTCGGGCGCGTGGTTGACCTCGAAGCGGTAGTGGCCGTGCGGCCCGGCGGCCTCGACGACGTGCCGGGTGAGGACGGCGGCGGGGTCGGCGACGACCCGTACCTCGACCTTGTCCGCGTCGCCCACGGCCAGGGCCACGGAGGCGGCCACGTTGGTGGAGCGCGGGAAGCGGGCGGGCACCTCGCGGGCGGTGCCGCACATGACCTCGACGGGGCGGTCCGCGGTGCGCATCCGCTCCAGCAGCCCGGCGTCCATCCAGGGCTGTTCGAGCGTCGCGGGCAGCTTGGTGGTGGTCAGCCGGACCTCGGTGAGCTCCCCCATGGTCCGCGCGGCCTGGAGGAGGTCGAGTCCGCCGACCGCGCCGCCGGTGAAGTACACCCGGCCGGGGCCGGCCGCGTGCAGCTCGGCGGCGAGGGCGGCGTCGGTGAGCGCGCCGGTGGAGGCCACCAGCAGGTCGGTGCCGGAGGCGAGGATGCGGGCGCCCCACTCGCGGACGAAGCCCTGACCGGCCGCCTCCACGATCAGGTCGCACACCTCCAGCGCCTCGGCGATCGGGCACTGCGGGGCGGGCGCCTCGGGGCGGGGCCGGTTGTCGATCACGCGGGTGAGCTCGGCGCCGGGCACCTCGCCCTCGGCGAGGGCGGTGCCGACCACCCGGCCGATGGCGCCCCAGCCGACCACACCGATCCGCAGCGGCGCGGCGGCGCTCACGCGGCCGCTCCGGAGGTCCGGTCCGCGGCGGGGGCGGGGACCGCGTCGACCGGCGCGGCCAGCGGGCCGGGGTCGGGGACGCCCGCCATGTGGCAGCGGATCTCCTTGCTGGGCGGCCCGGCCGTCCCCCACAGGTCGGACAGCTCGGGCACCCGGCGCCACACCTTGGCGATCCAGCGGTCCTCGACGATCTGCGCGACCTCGGAGGTGTACTCGCAGACCAGTCCGGCCGGGTCGGTGAAGTAGGAGAAGGTGTTGTCGCCCGGACCGTGCCGACCGGGACCCCACTGCGGCGTGATGCCGTGGTGCCGCAGCCGGCCCAGGCCCCGCATGAAGTGGTCGACCGAGTCCATCTCGTAGGCGACGTGGTTCAGGGAGGTCCACTCGGCCTGGTTGAAGGCGATGCAGTGGTGGTCGCTGTTGACCCGCAGGAACGCCATCTGGTGCTCGGACCAGTCGGAGACCCGCATGCCGAGCACGTCGCAGTAGAAGGCGACGGCGGCGTCGATGTCGACGGTGTTCAGCACGGTGTGCGTGACGCCGACCGGCACCGCGGCCTGCCGCCCGCGCTCGGGCACCGCCTCCACCAGGGCGCTGATCTCGATCAGTCGCCCCTCCGGGTCGGTGAACCGCACGCCGTACCCGCCGCCGGCCTGCTCCAGCGGGCCGGGTCCGTGCACGGGGACGATGCCCCGGCCCAGCAGCCGGCGGGCGGCCTCGTCGACCTCCTCGCGGGAGCCCACGGCGAAGGCGATGCGGCCGAGGCCCACCCGGTCGGCGCGGGTCAGGCGCAGCACGTGGTGCTCGTCGCCGGTGCCGCGCAGCCAGGCGGCGTCCCGGTCGGCGTCCACCGTCTCCAGGCCCCAGACCTCGGCGTAGAAGTCGGCGGACTCGGTGAGCGTCGGGACGAAGAGCTCCACGGCGCGCAGCTTGCGCAGCCGCGCGACGGGGGGCCGCTGGAGGGCCGTCTCGGACATGCCGTCTCTCCTGAACGTCGAACGGGGTGTGGGGGTGGGGTCGGGTGTGGTGGCGTCGGGCCGGGCCTAGGAGGCCCAGGGCAGCGGGGCGGGATCGGTGCCGAAGTAGAGGGACTTCTGCCGCTGGTAGCCGCGCAGCCACGCGCGGCCCTTCTCGCTGCCGAGCCCGCTCTCCTTCCACCCGGTGAAGGGGGTGCTGGAGCTGAACTGCTTGTAGGTGTTGATCCAGACGGTGCCGGCCTCGATCCGGCGGGCGAGCCGCCAGGCGCGGGCCAGGTCGCGGGTCCAGATGCCGCAGGCCAGGCCGTAGACGGTGGAGTTGGCCTGCCGGACCAGGTCCTCCTCGTCGTCGAAGGGCAGGCAGACCAGCACCGGGCCGAAGATCTCCTCCTGGCAGGTCCGGGCGTCGGCGGGCAGGCCGTCGAGCACGGTGGGCAGGTAGTACGCGCCGTCGGCGTACTCCTCGCCCTGGGGCGCCGCCCCGCCGCACAGCACCCGGGCGCCCTCCTCGCGGGCCAGGTCCACGTAGGCGGCCACCTGGTCGCGGTGCCGGTGGTGCACCATCGGCGCGACCTGGGTCGCCGGGTCGGTGCCGGGTCCCACCCGCAACTTCGCCGTGCGGGCGACCAGTTCGCCCACGAACTCGTCGTACAGGCTCCGGGCGACGAAGAGCCGCGAGCCGGCGATGCAGGACTGGCCGCTGGAGGAGAAGATCCCGTACATCACGCCGGCCAGGGCCTGATCGACGTCCGCGTCCTCCAGGACGACGGTGGGCGACTTGCCGCCCAGCTCCAGCGAGACGGGGATCAGCTTCTCGGCGGCGGCGTGCGCCACGCTCCGGCCGGTGGCGGTGCCACCGGTGAAGGTGACCTTGCCGACCAGCGGGTGCTTGACGATCGCGTCGCCCACCACGCTGCCGCGGCCGGGCAGCACCGACACCAGTCCCTCGGGCAGCCCGCTGTCACTGATCAGCCGGCCCAGGGCCAGCGAGGTCAGCGGCGTCCAGTCGGCGGGCTTGAGCAGCACGCCGTTGCCGGCCGCGAGGGCGGGGGCGATCTTCTGCGCGTCGGAGGCGATCGGCGAGTTCCACGGGGCGATGGCTCCGACCACGCCGATGGGCTCGTGGGTGGCGACGGTGACGTACGCGCCGCGCGAGGGGGTGACGGCGTCCTCCGCCGTCTCCAGCAGGGCCGCCGCGTACCGGAAGGTGCCGGCCGCGCTGGCCGCCAGCGCGGTGGTCTCCGCCAGGGTCTTGCCGGTGTCGGCGGTCTGGAGGGCCGCGAGCCGCCCGGCGTTCACGTCGATCAGCTCCGCGATCCGGTGCAGATGACGGGCCCTCAGGTGCGGTGCCAGGTCCCGCCAGGCGGGGTCCGCGGCGGCCCGGGCCGCACCCCGGGCCGCCTCGTCCACGTCCTCGGCGGAGGCGGCGTGCAGCGTGGTCAGCACCCTGCCGGTGGCGGGGTCCACGACCTCGGTGGGCACGCCCGCCCCGGTCCGCCAGCGCCCGGCGATCAGCGCCTCGTCCGGCGGCAGCACCGTCTCGGTCATGGCTTCTCCTCCAGGGCGTTCCGCGTGGACGACCGGACCTTTGAGGCCCTGATCACTTGGCGCTAAAAAGCTAACCCCTTAAATATTTCGGCGCAAGGGCCCGCGCCCGGCGAAAGCGTGGAGGGGACCCCGGCCGGATCCGGCCGTGCCGGGCGGCTTTGCGGGAAGAAGGCGGGGGTGACGAACTCATCCATGCAGATCAAGGCCGTGATCGTGGACGCCGCCGACCCCGAGCGGCTCGCCGGGTTCTGGTCCGAGGTGCTGGGCCGGCCGGTGGCGGGCCGCACGGGCCCCTACGTCTGGCTGGGCCGCCAGGGCGATCTGGTCGTCGGCTTCCAGCAGGCCGATGGGCCCCGGCCGGGCAAGAACCGCGTCCACGTCGACATCGCCGCTCCCGACCCGGCCGCCGAGCAGCGGCGGATCGAGGCCCTCGGCGGACGCCGGCTGCACGACTACGACGACGGCGGCTTCCTGGTCATGGCGGACCTGGAGGGCAACGAGTTCTGCGTCGTCCCGGACGACCCGGACGGCCCGGACGGCTCCGTGGGCCTCGACGACGCGGGCCGCGCGCACTACCTGGACCGGCCGGCCGACGGGGACGGTCGCTGAACTCCCGGCCGTGACGCACCGACCGGTCGCGCCGGCGGCGGCTCACGCCAGGGTGACGCGCATTCCGCCCTCGGCCAGGGCGTCGAGGACCGCGCCGAACAGGCCGTAGGGCCGGCCGTCCGGTGTCAGTGCCTGGGACAGGTGCTCGCGTGCCGTCGCGGCCTCGCGCCAGAGCAGGGTGGCGGGGGCGGTGTGGCCGAAGGTGCGCGCAGACATTCGTCGAGGGCGGCCAGGCAGCCGCCGAAGTAGCCACCCGGACCGTTCACCGCCTCGCCCAGCGCCAGGTGGAGGCCAGGTTTCGTCGGTGACGTGCCCGGCACGCGGCCGGGCCCCGGTCCCGCCCCTGGTGAGGGGACGGGGGCCGGGGCCCGGTGCGTGCGGCGGGAGGGTGCTCAGCAGCCGATCAGGCGCGAGGCGAGGTAGCCCTCGATCTGGTCGAGGGAGACCCGCTCCTGCTTCATGGTGTCGCGCTCGCGGACGGTCACCGCGTTGTCGTCCAGGGTGTCGAAGTCGACGGTGACGCAGAACGGCGTGCCGATCTCGTCCTGGCGGCGGTAGCGGCGGCCGATGGCGCCCGCGTCGTCGAACTCGATGTTCCAGTGCTGGCGCAGCGCCTGGGCGAGACCCTTGGCCTTCGGGGACAGCTCCGGGTTGCGGGAGAGCGGGAGCACGGCGACCTTGACCGGCGCGAGGCGCGGGTCGAGGCGCAGCACGGTGCGCTTCTCCATCTTGCCCTTGGCGTTGGGCGCCTCGTCCTCGACGTAGGCGTCGAGCAGGAAGGCCAGCATGGTGCGGCCGACACCGGCCGCCGGCTCGATGACGTACGGGGTGTAGCGCTCGTTGGCCTCCTGGTCGTAGTAGACCAGGTCCTGGCCGGAGGCCTTGGAGTGCGCGGTGAGGTCGTAGTCGGTGCGGTTGGCGACGCCCTCGAGCTCGCCCCACTCGCTGCCGCCGAACTGGAAGCGGTACTCGATGTCGGCGGTGCGCTTGGAGTAGTGGGAGAGCTTCTCCTGCGGGTGCTCGTACCAGCGCATGTTCTCCTCACGGAGACCCAGGCCGGTGTACCAGCCCCAGCGCTGCTCCATCCAGTACTCCTGCCACTTCTCGTCCTCGCCCGGCTTGACGAAGAACTCCATCTCCATCTGCTCGAACTCGCGGGTGCGGAAGATGAAGTTGCCGGGCGTGATCTCGTTGCGGAAGGACTTGCCCATCTGCGCGATGCCGAACGGCGGCTTGCGGCGCGCGGAGGTCTGCACCTGGGCGTAGTTGGTGAAGATGCCCTGGGCCGTCTCGGGACGCAGGTAGGCGATGGAGCCGCTGTCCTGGGTCGGGCCGAGGTGGGTGGAGAGCATGCCGGAGAACTGCTTGGGCTCGGTGAACTGGCCCTTGACGCCGCAGTTGGGGCAGTTGATGTCGGCCAGGCCGTTCTCGGGGGCGCGGCCCTTCTTCTCCTCGAACGCCTCCTCCAGGTGGTCGGCGCGGAAGCGCTTGTGACAGGAGGTGCACTCGGTCAGCGGGTCCGAGAACGTGGCGACGTGACCGGAGGCGACCCAGACCTCGGAGGCGAGGATCACGGAGGAGTCGATACCGACGACGTCCTCGCGGGAGGTCACCATGTAGCGCCACCACTGGCGCTTGATGTTCTCCTTGAGCTCGACACCCAGGTGACCGTAGTCCCAGGCGGCACGCTGACCGCCGTAGATCTCACTGCAGGGGAATACGAAGCCACGGCGCTTGCTCAGGCTGACGATGGTGTCGATCTTGTCGGCGGCCACGGTGCTCTCTTCATTACGACGACGGGCGGCGGCGAAGGACCGGCCGGCGGCTGCCGCACCGGCCCCTCGGAGCTTGCTATACAGCGAATGCCTCAGGTTACCGGCGGGGACTGCCCCCCGATCAAATCGGTTCCGCTCCCGGGACGCCAGGCGGGGACCGACACACCCCATCCGGCCCCTTCGCGCCGCTTTGACCTCTGCCTCCGCCCCCGTTGTTGACAACGGTTTCCATATTAGTTGAAAATGAGAGTCATGAACGTCCGACGACTCATATCCGCGACCGCCGCCGCCTCCGCCGTCGCCCTGGGGGCCACGGCCCTGACCGCGTGCTCCGGCGACGGCACGGCCTACGCCAAGAACACCGAGAAGTTCGATGTCGTCGCGTCGTTCTACCCGATGGCCTTCCTGGCCGAGGAGATCGGCGGGAAGAACATCAACGTGACCACCCTGGTCAAGCCCAACCAGGAGCCGCACGACCTGGAGATCACCGCCCGCCAGACCGCCTCCCTCACCGAGGCGGACGCGATCCTCTACCTCCAGGGCCTCCAGCCCGCCGTGGACGAGGCCGTCGCCCAGACCGAGGGCCCGCGGAAGATAGACGCCGCCTCGCTCACCGACCTGGAGAAGCACGGCGCCGAGGTCGACGGCCACGCCGAGGAGTCCTCCGACGCGCACGCCGACGAGCACGCCGACGAGCACGCCGACGAGCACGCGGACGAGCACGCGGAGGAGCCCGGCGACGGGCACGAGGGCCACGACCACTCCCACGAGGCCGGCGGCAAGGACCCGCACGTCTGGCTGGACCCGGCCAAGTACGCCGAGGTCGCCCAGGGCGTCTCCAAGGCCTTCCAGAAGGCCGACCCCGAGCACGCGGCCGAGTACCGCACCAACACCGAGGACCTGGTCAACCGCCTCGACGCGCTGGACAAGAAGTTCGAGGCCGGCCTGAAGGACCGGAAGACCGACGTCTTCCTCACCAACCACTCCGCCTTCGGCTACCTCGCCGAGGCGTACGGCCTGATCGAGGAGTCCCTCACCGGCCTCGACCCCGAGTCGGAGCCCAGCGCGGCCCGGGTCAAGGAGCTCCAGCACATCGCGAAGGAGGACGGCGTCACCACCGTCTTCTACGAGACGCTGGTCAGCGACCGCACGGCCCGCACCGTCGCGAAGGACGCCGGGCTGCGCACCGACGTGCTGGACCCGCTGGAGGGCATCACCGAGAAGTCCCGCGGCGACGACTACTTCCAGGTCATGGAGGCCAACCTCGCCGCCCTGCAGAAGGCGCTGGAGGCCAAGTGACCCGGCCGGACTCCCCCACCCAGGAGGGCACCGTGGACGAGCCCGTCATCTCCCTGCGCACGGTCCGCGCCGAGCTCGGCGCCAAACCCGTGCTCCGCGGCATCGACCTGACCGTGCGGCGCGGCGAGGTCGTCGCGCTGCTCGGCGCCAACGGCTCCGGCAAGTCCACCACGGTCCGCGCGGTGATCGGCCAGGTGCCGGTGGTCTCCGGCGAGATCGAGCTGTTCGGCGTCCCCCGTCGCCGGTTCCGGCAGTGGTCGCGGGTGGGCTACGTCCCGCAGCGCACCACCGCCGCCGGCGGGGTTCCCGCCACCGTGACCGAGGTGGTGGCCTCCGGGCGGCTGTCCCGGGCCCGCTTCGGGCTGCTCCGCAGGACCGACCGCGAGGCGGTGCGGCACGCCCTGGAGCTGGTCGGTCTCGCCGACCGCGCCAAGGATCCGGTGGACGCCCTCTCCGGCGGCCAGCACCAGCGGGTGCTGATCGCCCGCGCGCTGGCCTCCGAGCCGGAGCTGCTGATCATGGACGAGCCGATGGCCGGCGTCGACCTCGCCAGCCAGGAGGTCCTCGCGGACACCCTGCGCGAGCAGGTCGCGCGCGGCGTCACCGTCCTGCTCGTCCTGCACGAGCTGGGCCCGCTGGAGCCGCTGATCGACCGCGCGGTCGTGCTGCGCGACGGCTGCGTGCTGCACGACGGCCCGCCGCCCAAGGCCCTCGGGCAGCACGCGCTGCCCGGCCACGACCACGTCCACCCGCACGACGACGAGAACGCCGACCACCTGCGCACGGGACTGCTGAGCTGATGGACCTCCTGAGCTACCCCTTCATGCAGCGAGCACTGCTCGCGGCCGTCCTGGTCGGCCTCACCGCCCCGGCCATCGGCGTCTACCTGGTGCAGCGCCGCCAGGCCCTGATGGGCGACGGCATCGGGCACGTCGCCATGACCGGCGTCGGCCTGGGCTTCCTGCTGAACTCCTCCCCGGTCTGGGTCGCCGCCGGTGTCGCGGTGGCCGGCTCGGTGCTGATGGAGCTGATCCGCTGGTACGGCCGCACCCGCGGCGACATCGCGCTCGCCATGCTGTTCTACGGCGGCATGGCGGGCGGTGTGCTGCTGACCGCGCTCGCCCCCGGCGGCACGAACGCGGGCCTGACCACCTACCTGTTCGGCTCGCTCACCACGGTGAGCGCCTCCGACGTCACCGCGATCTGCGTGCTCGCCGCCCTCGTGCTGCTCGTCACCCTGGGCCTGCGCCGCCAGCTCTTCGCGGTCAGCCAGGACGAGGAGTTCGCGCGGGTCACCGGGCTTCCGGTGCGGGCGCTGAACCTGCTGGTCGCGGTCACCGCGGCGGTCACCGTGACGGTCGCCATGCGGGTCGTCGGCCTGCTGCTGATCTCCGCGCTGATGGTCGTGCCGGTCGCCGCCGCGCAGCAGCTCGCGCGCTCCTTCGCCGCGACCTTCGCGATCGCGGTCGCCCTCGGCGTCACCGCGGCGCTGGGCGGCACGACCCTGTCCTTCTACAACGACGTGCCGCCGGGCGCGACCATCGTGCTGCTCGCGATCGGTGCGTTCGTGCTGCTCACGGTGGCCGCGACGCCGCTGGCCAGGCGGCGGGCGGCGGCCGATGCGCGGCGGGCGGGGGCCGCGCGGGTGCCGGGGCCCGAGGACGAGGCCGAGTACGACCTCGCCCTGGCCGAGGGCGCCTCCGGCGGCGCCCACGCCGCGCCCTCGACGGGCCCTTCGGGGAGGCCCTCCGGGCCCGCCGGACGGCCGGGACCCTGACCCCGCACCGCCGGGCTGGCACAATGGCCCGGCGACCCACGAATGTGAGGAGGCAACGGTGACGTCGACCGCCGGACCGCCCGTACGGGGCCGTTCCACCCGACAGCGCGCCGCCGTCGCGGCTGCCCTGGACGAGGTCCAGGGGTTCCGCAGCGCGCAGGAGCTCCACGACCTGCTGCGGCACCGGGGGGACTCCGTGGGCCTCACCACCGTCTACCGGACGCTGCAGTCCCTCGCCGACGCGGGGGAGGTGGACGTCCTGCGCACCTCCGAGGGCGAGTCCGTCTACCGCCGCTGCTCCAGCGAGGAGCACCACCACCACCTGGTCTGCCGCGGCTGCGGCAAGGCCGTCGAGGTCGAGGGACCGGCCGTCGAGCGCTGGGCCGACGCGATCGCCGCCGAACACGGCTTCGTCGACGTCGACCACACCGTCGAGATCTTCGGCACCTGCGCCAGTTGCGCGGCAGCCACGAACTGACGCGGCGACCACGGGCTGACGTGGCAACGTGGCGGCCACGGGCGGACGTGGCGGCCGCGGGCTGACGGGGCCCCAGGGCTCACCACGCACCGGAGTGAACACGGGGATCGCGCACCGGACGAGCGCGAGCGTCGTCACCGCGACGCCGCGACCCCCGTGGAACCTCCGGCCTCGCGTCGCCCAGGCCGTTCGCCGTCCCCTCCGTACGTCAGGCGCGGGAAAGGTGCCGGTCGAGCAGGGCGCGCAGGTGGTCGAGGGACGCCTGGTCGGGGGCGCCGCGCTTCGCGATCCAGCCGCCCCGGATCCCCGCCCGCCGCGGACCGCGCAGGACGAAGAGACGGTCGGTCTCGACGTAGTCGCCGAAGGCGCCCCACGCCATGTGGGCGTCCAGGGTGGCGGTGACGGAGTGTATGCCGGTCTCGTCGACGGTGACCCGGCACGCCACCAGCTGGTCACCGACGGCCCTGGCCTGCCGGCGCGCCGACAGCGTGGGCACCCACGGCAGCACGAGGGCCTCCACCAGCAGCACCGCCCCCAGGAGCGCGGAGGCGAAGGACCCCGTCAGCGCGGCCATGACCAGCAGGGCGGCACCCAGGATCCCCAGGACGATCCACGTCACCGGTTTCAGCAGGACACCGGCCGCACCGCGCTGCTTGCGCGAGAGCACCCGCACCGTCTCGCGGAGATCCTCCGTGGTGCTCTCGTAGGCGAACACCACGGCCCCCGCCACCCCACCCTGGCCCACGGCCCCTCCCGCCCTCGGATCGATCAAGGAGCCGCGATCCTGACGCCCAGCGATCACGCCTCGGCCGGGCGGCCCTTCATCGCGGACTCCATCGCGAGGAGCTGCTCGTTCGGGACCGCCCCGCCGAAGCGGCGGTCGCGCTGCGCGTACTCCAGGCAGGCGCGCCACAGGTCGCGGCGGTCGAAGTCGGGCCACAGGACGTCCTGGAAGACCATCTCCGCGTAGGCGGACTGCCACAGCAGGTAGTTGGAGGTCCGCTGCTCGCCGCTGGGGCGCAGGAACAGGTCCACGTCCGGCATGTCCGGGTAGTACATGTACTTCGCGAAGGTCTTCTCGTTGACCTTGGACGGGTCCAGCCGCCCGGCCTTCACGTCCTCGGCGAGTGCCTGCGCCGCGTCGGCGATCTCGGCACGGCCGCCGTAGTTCATGCAGAAGTACAGGGTCAGCTTGTCGTTGCCCTTGGTCTGCTCCTGGGCGATCTGCAGCTCCTTGGCGACCGAGCGCCACAGCTTCGGCATGCGGCCCACCCACCGGACCCGGATGCCCAGCGCGTCGAGCTGGTCGCGGGTCTTGCGGATGAAGTCGCGGTTGAAGTTCATCAGGAACCGCACCTCGTCGGGCGAGCGCTTCCAGTTCTCGGTGGAGAAGGCGTACAGCGACACCGACCCGACGCCCACCTCGATGGCGCCCTGGAGGACGTCGAGGACCCGCTCCGCGCCGACCTTGTGGCCCTCGGTGCGCGGCAGACCGCGGTCCTTGGCCCAGCGGCCGTTGCCGTCCATGACGATCGCCACGTGCCCGGGCACCAGCTCGGACGGCAGCTTCGGCGCACGCGCCCCCGACGGGTGCGGCTCCGGCGCCGTGTACTCGCGGCGCTGCCGCCCCAGGAATCCGCCTACGGCCATGGTGTTCCAGCTCCTCGTCGTCATGCCTGCCATGCGGTGTCGCGTGTTGCGGTGCCTACTGTTCCACGAACCTGAGCGACCGCAGACCCCGCTCCAGGTGCCAGTGCAGGTAGGCGGCGACCAGCCCGCTCCCCTCGCGGACGTGCCGCGGCTCGGCGGCGTCCGCGGTCTCCCAGTCTCCCGCGAGCAGCGCGCCCAGCAGACCCAGGGCCTGGGCGGAGGGCACCACGCTGCCCGGCATGCGGCAGTCGACGCAGACCGAGCCGCCACCGGCCACGGAGAAGAACCGGTTGGGCCCCGGCATCCCGCACCGCGCGCAGTCGCCGAAGCTGGGCGCGTAGCCGTTGACAGCCAGCGAGCGCAGCAGGAAGGCGTCGAGGATCAGGTGCGGGGCGTGCTCGCCGCGGGCGAGGGTGCGCAGCGCGCCGACCAGCAGCAGGTACTGCTGCACGGCCTGCTCGCCCTCCTGCTCGGTGAACCGCTCGGCGGTCTCCAGCATGGCGGTGCCGGCGGTGTACCGGTCGTAGTCGGTCACGATCGTCCCGCCGTACGCGGCGATGGTCTCGCTCTGCGTGCACAGCGGCAGGGTGCGTCCGACCAGCTCGCTGCCGCGGGCGAAGAACTGCACGTCGACGTGGGAGAACGGCTCCAGCCGCGCTCCGAACTTCGACTTGGTGCGGCGCACCCCTCGGGCGACCGCGCGCACCCGGCCGTGGTTGCGGGTCAGCAGCGTGATGATGCGGTCCGCCTCGCCGAGCTTCTGGGTGCGCAGGACGACGCCGTCGTCCCGGAAGAGACTCATGGCCCCATTCTCCCGCACCCGCCGCCGCGCCCGTCAGGGCCCGTCCCGCTCGAAGGCCCGCCGCACGCCGCCCCTCACCCGCCGCCCTTGACGTGTGGCCCCTTACCCGCCGCGCTTCGCGTGGCGCCCCTCACACGTCGACCATCCACGCGCCGTCCTCCTCGTCGTCGACCCGCGTCTCCAGGTCCCGCAGGTTCATCCCGGCCTCCCACAGCTCGTGGAAGCGGCGCAGGCGCTGGCCGACGTGGTCGGGGCGGGCGATCAGGCGGGTCTTGACGTTGACGTCGCGCAGGTCCTGCTCGATCTCGAAGGAGACGCCCTCGTCGTAGAGGATGAAGTCGCTGGTGGTGCCCCGCTGGAGGTGGGGCGGGAGTTCCTGCATGACCGCGGCGCGCAGCTCGATGCCGAGGAGTTCCTGTTCCTCGCACAGCCGCAGCAGCTTGTCGTCGAGCATCTCGGCGGACTCCAGCAGGAAGAGCCGCTGCACGACCACGCCCCGCTCGATGGCCTCGCGCTGGGCCTGGAGGTAGCGGGAGGCGGGTTCGCTGTTCCAGAACTCCCGGTCCACCGAGGTGCTGGTGGCGAGGAGGGACCGCTCGGTGGAGTGGGTGAGGGAGAGCATCCAGTCGTGGTTCTCCCCCGCGCACTCGGCGGTGAGGCTGTTGAGGTCGGCCATGTGCCGCACGACCCGCTCCAGCTCGGCGCGGGCGAAGGTCTGCAGGATGTCCGGGCCGGTCGTGAGCACCTCGGCGATGGCCCGCCGGGACTGCTCGGGGATCGAGTCGGAGGCGACCTGGCTGTCGACCCGGTGGACGACGGCCTCCACCGGGGCGCCGGCGCCGGACGCGGGCGCCACGGGCCGGCTCCGGTCGGTGCCGCGGGCTGCGGCGGCCTGCCGGTCCAGGCTCTCGCGGACGGCGGCGGCCGTGCCGTCCAGCGCCTCGCGGGTCTCGCGGGTCTGCCGGGCCTGCTCCTCGAGCTGCCGGGACAGCCCGGCCAGGTACTGGACGATCAGGGCGGTGGCTCCGCAGACCACGGCGAGCGCGATCCGCAGCAGTGGCGTGTCGTCGATGTCCAGGGCCGCGGCGACGGCGAAGACCACCGCCGCCAGCGCCAGGCCCGCTCCGGCCCGCCGCAGCCGCAGGGGCGTCGGGCCCACGCGACCGGTCTCTCGCGTGGTGTCGTCGGGCTGAGGTGACTGCGTGGTGCTCATCTCGCTGCTCCCCCCGTTGGGATGTCCGTCGGGATGTGCGTGGATCGGCTGTACGGGCGCGTCAGCTGTACCGGTGTCGGTGTCTGCTCAGGGAGCCATCACCGCCTCCTGGTGCAGCGCGGGGATCGCGTGCAGCGCGAGCTGGTCGCGGATGCGCCGGACGAGGGCCTGCCACTGGCGGGTGAAGCCGGGGCGTTCCTCCAGGGCGTCCCAGAGGACGGCGAACGCGGGGTCGAGGCGGGCCCGTGGCATCCAGAGGTGGAGCAGGTGGTCGACGGCGGGCCGCAGCGCCCGCACCACGGCGGTGCCGTCCGCGGAGCCCAGCCGGCTGCCGTCGAGGAGACGGACGAGGGTGGTGAGCAGCCAGTCGTGCAGGGCGAGGTCCTCGCAGAGGGCGGCGACCTCGGCGGGGTCGGCGCCGGGCGGGACGCGCAGGGTGAGGGTGCGCAGTTCGTCCTCGGCCAGGGTGAGGGCCTCGATGGTGGGGCGCTCGGCGCCGGGGCCCGCGGTCAGCGCGGTCCAGCGCAGTCGGGTGGGGCGGGACTTGAAGGGCGGCCGCTGGTCCAAAAGCGGGTGGCGCAGCAGCCGGGTGAGCAGGCCGTCGGCGATCAGGCCGACGTCGAGTTCGCCGCGGCGGGCCCCGGCCAGGACGCCCTCGGCGACCGCTTCGCGGGGGAGCCGCCCGAAGGGTTCGAGCAGGCCGGGGCGGACCAGGTAGTGGCCCCAGGGCTGCCGGTGGTCGGGGCCGCGGGCGGTGAGGGAGAGGCGGGCGGAGGTCTGCAGCACCCGGCCCTCGGTGAGGGCGCCACGGGCGGCGACGGTGCCGACGGCGCGGACCTTGGCCCCGTTGGCGCTGGGCAGCGGGGAGTCGACGCCGGTGAGGGCGTCCGGGGAACGGGCGTAGAGGTTGGGCCGCTCGGAGACCAGGACCCGTTCGTCGGCCCGCAGCCGCAGCAGCTGGGCGGCGGCCCGGATGTCGAGGGCCTGGTGCGCGGGGAGCAGGCAGGTGCGGACCTCCCCGCACAGCAGCACGGCCCCCGCCTCGTGGTGCTCCCGCGGACTCATGTCGTCACCCCCCTGTGTGCCTGCCCACGCCCCCGCCGCATCTCACTGCCCCGCGTAGAAGACGTAGGAGATCCGGTCGGCCACCGAGGCGGGGACGGCGGCGCCCTCCCCCGCGGAGCGGGCGGCGACCTGCTGGAGCGCGCCGGGGTCGACCTCGGTCTGGTCGAGGATGACGCGGACCGCGTGCTCGACCGGCACGAACCGGTTGGGCAGCACCGAGCAGGTGCGGTAGGCGGCGAACGGGGCCGCGCGCGGCTGGAGTTGCAGCAGGGGCGGCATCTCGTCCCAGTCGTCGGGGAAGGGCCCCTCGTGGAGGCGGGGCGTGAGGACGGCCTGGCCCTCGTGGCGCAGCAGGCCGAGCCGGGCGAGCTGCCAGACGGCGGCGAGGAAGGGGCAGGACCACAGCTTCCCGCCGCCGGGGCGCTCGCTCCACAGCTCGACGTCGAGGAAGACGGAGTGCTGCCGGGCGGCGGTCTCCCGGGGCGCCTGCCAGGGGATCGCCTTCTTCATGGCCTGCGGGGTGCGGGCGACCGGGCTGCGTTCGCCGTTGGCGAGCCAGCCGGACTGCCCGGCGGGCGGGCGGGCCCCGTAGGCGCCGGGCGGCGGGGACTCCACGAGCCGTCCGGCGACCGCCTCGGCGACCTGGGCGCCGTCGGCCTCGGCGCAGCCGGACTCGCGGGCCAGGTAGTCGACGCCGAGTCCGGCCCGCTCGGCCTCCTCCAGGAGCATCGGCACGAGTTCGCGGGGGGTGGAGAAGCGGGTGAAGTAGTCGTCGATGAGGAAGCAGGTGGAGATCCGGGGGCGCTTGCCGGTCGCGGCGGCGGTGCTGCCGCGCACCGCCTCGGCCCAGTGCGCGACCTGGGCGAAGTGGCGGCGCAGGCGCTCGGGGCCGGCTTCGAAGTCCTCCATGTAGAGGTGGCCCAGCTCCAGCGAGAGGTGGGCGAGCGGCACCGCCTGGGTGCGTGGTTCGGCGGCGGTCTCGCGGAACACTGCTTCCGTCATGGCCGCCCCCAGCAGGCGTCGTCGGTGAGGCGGCGGGCGATCTCCTCCAGCGCCTCGAGGGTCTCCTTGTTGGCGATCTGCTTGGACAGGACGTCCTCCTCGGTGATCAGCTGCTCGCGCCACTGCAGGATGGGTTCGAGCGGCACGATGCCGAGGACGACGCTGTCGCCGATGCGGTTGTCGGAGGCGAGGCGGCGCAGCGCCTCGTCGCAGGCCTGCATCCAGGCGGCCTGCGCGGGGGTGACCTGGGACCACAGGGGCGACTCGGGGTCGGGCACGGCGGCGCGCACGAAGCGGATGTGGCCGCGCAGCGCCTCCTTGTCGTGGCCGTGGCCGGCGCCGCAGTCGAGGATGCCGTGGTCCTTGTGGACGAGGCCGGCGGCGGCGATGACGTGCTGGCGGGTCCAGCGGTGGAAGACCAGCCAGCGGAAGGGCACGTGGCGCATCCGGGGGTGCGCGGTGGCCGCGAGGACCATGTCCATGGCGTAGCTGCGGCCGGCGCTGAGGTCGACCACGATCAGGTCGAACTCGGTGTTGAGCCGCAGCAGCAGGTCGACGCAGCGTTCCAGGGTGTCGTCGTCGGTGGCGAACTCGCCGCCGCTGATGTTGCCGGGGAAGAGCACCAGCCGGCCTGCCTGGTTGGGCCGGTTGCGCAGCACGGGGTGCTCGGTCTGCCGCCAGACGTCGATCTTCGCCGGTTCGTTGGTCTCGCCCTCGAGATAGGAGTGCAGGCCGTTCTCCTGGATGCCGCGGATCGCTCCGGGCACGTCGAAGACGGCGGCGGCGGTGGGAGAGCCGAAGTCGAAGTCCACGTACGCGACGTGGTCGCCGAGCAGGGCGCGCTGGTAGGCCAGGTTGGCGCTGGTCACCGAGCGGCCGGTGCCTCCCTTGTCGGAGGCGGCGAAGACGAGCACGGCTCACACCTCCTGGGCGGCGGCGCCCCTGGCCTGGGCCAGCGTGTCGAGTTCCTGGAGCACCGGCAGGGCCAGGGCGAAGGCGGTGGCGGGCTGCCGGTCGACCAGGTCGCGCGCCCGGTCGAGGCGGGCCTCGATGGAGCGCATGGCCCGGCCGCGGCCGCCGTCGTCGGTCGGGGCGGCCTCCAGCTGTTCCTTGCCGAAGAGGTGGGTCGCCTCGCTGAGCAGGTGCCGGGAGAGTTCGGCAAGGTCGGCGCTGCGGATGGGGTCCTGGTGGTAGAGCTGGCGGGCGGCGACCAGGCACTCGGTGACGCGCTCGGTGACCGACCAGGAGAGCCGGGAGGGGATGCCCTCGAGCTCCGGGTAGGCGCCGGCGACGTCGTCCCACAGGCCGGTGCCCTCGCCGTCCTCGATGCGGCGGGCCCACAGGTGCTCGTAGATCTGCTCGGCGAGCCGCAGCAGCCGGTCCTGGCTGCCGAGGTTGCGGGAGAGCTCGGCCAGCTGCACGGTCCGCTTGAGGAGGTGGGCGGAGAAGTCGGTCATCCGCCACAGCAGCGGCGGCTGGCCGTTCTTGCCGGCCCCGGAGAGGGGCAGCGTGGCGCCGGGGCTGTGCAGATGGACGTAGGGGTCGTCGAAGGCCAGCCGGCTGGTGACGCGGCCGCGCTCGGCGAGCCGCTCCATGATGGTGACGGTGCGGGTGAGGTCGTCGTCGGTGGCGCGGCGGCGCACCAGGTCGTGCACGAGGATGGCGGCGACGGTGAGGGAGAAGTACTCGGACTCCAGCTGGAGGCCGGTGGTGCGCCAGGGCAGGTCCTCCAGCGGCCAGCGGTTCTCGCCGAAGCGGGCGATGCCGGACCAGTACTGCTGGCTGATCTCCCACCGCAGGCGCAGCGCCTCGGCGAGCTTCTGCTGGTCGGCGTCGAGCAGGCCGAGGGTCAGGGTGCGCTCGGAGAAGAGGTCCTGGATGCCGTCGAGGGCGATGACGGTGAAGTACACGTAGGGCAGGTTGTCCGCGGAGCCCTGGGGCTGGCTGACGGGCGGCTCGGCGAGGTCGAGGATCGCGGGGGCGCCGCGGACGATGCCCCAGGCCCAGCCGCACTCGAAGAGCTGGTTGTCGTCGCGCAGCATCTCCTCGACCTCGATGCCGAGGACCAGGCTCTCGCCGATGGTGGCCCGCAGGGCCTTGAAGCGGCGGGAGAACTGCTGGATGACCGCGCGGTCGGACTGGCGGCCCTGGCCGATGAGCTGGATCAGCCGCTTGCCCTGGTCGGACTCCGGCTGGAAGACGTTGACGCTGAAGGACCGCAGCAGGCTCACCATGGCGGCGGTCAGCCGGGCGCGGGTGGCCTCTCTGAGGTCCTCGACGGCCTGGCGCACGTCGCTGCGGGCGGTGGTGTCCTCGTAGACCTTGAGGAAGCCGAGTGCGGCCAGGCAGAGCGTGATGGACATGGAGTAGGAGTCCACGACGCCCCAACGGCGCTGCTCCTCGGTGACCTTGTCCTCGGGCCTGCGGGGCCGGAAGTAGTGCCCGCCGGCGAAGCTGGGCTCGCCGTCGGGCCCGGTGTGCTTCTGCATGAAGTCGGCGAGGACGCCGACGATGTTGGCCGGGATCTCCAGACGGGTGCCGACCGGCTCCAGGGCCCGCAGGACGTCCCGTTCGGTGGTGTCGGGCTGGTCGAGGCGGAAGGAGGGGATCTCCGTCGCGGGGTAGAGCAGGCAGAGCAGCCGCTCGGCGTCCGCGACGGAGCTGACTCCGCCGAGCTCGCCCCAGGCGAACTTGCCCCCGTCACGGAACGAGTGGCGGGCGATGGCCCGCCAGATGTCCAGCAGGTGCTGGCGCGGTTTGATCTGCATTCCCCGTACCCCTCACAACAGATCAACCGGGCGGTGTCCCGCCCGGCTCCCTCGGTCGGTCCTGCGCGTCAGTCGGTCCCGCGGAACCCGAGCGCCAGGAGCATCCCGTCGTGGCCCTCCCGCAGGACGATGTCCAGTTCGTGGTAGACGACGTGCTCAGTCATCGACTCCAGCGCCTCGGCGACCTCGGCCTGGTTGACCGGATACGCCGGGTACTCGTGATCGCCGACCTCGTAGCCCTTCGACTTCAGCATGAAGGCGGCGGCGAACGGGGCGCCCGGCTCCAGAGCGCCCAGGAAGTGTGCGATCGCCGTCCGGAACTCCTCGCCCGAGCTGGACATGGACTCCGCGACGAAGAACATCGCGCCCAGGCCCCACCGTTCGGTGGACTGGTTGAGCGTGAGGAGGTCGTCCTTGCGGAGTTCGGCCACCTCCTTCAGCTGCATGCGCTGCTGGTCGTCCAAGTCCTTGTACGGACCGTGACTGCCCGCCAGCACGCGCCAGAAGGCGTTCCAGGCCGGATCGAAACCCTTCTCGAGCTGTTCCTGCAGGTAGTCGAGGTTCCTCGGCCCCTTCTCCAGGAGCGTGATCTCCGAGCACCAGGGCAGCATGCACAGCGCCGGGTAGAGGTTGGCGCCCGCGCCCACATCGACCCCCCTCACCGGCCCGCGGGGACCCTCACCCGGAAGAGCGGTGAAATGCGCGGTGAAATGCTCACCGACCAGGTGGACGATCCGCTTGTCGACGTCAAGTGGGTCAGCATAGTTCCGCTTGACATAATCATTGGGACAGAACTCGTCCCATGGTGCTTCGGAATTGAGGGCCATTTCTAGAAAATACCAACGCCAGGCACCTGCCGAACACCCAACGCCTCGTCAAGATGCTGAAGTTGGACACCCTGGCGCGCACCTGACCGTCCGTCAACGAGCGTGCATGGAACGGTACTTGATGGGAAGGCTTCTCACACCCCCACCGGCGAGAGCCGGCTGTCCGCGCACCGGATTCACCCGATCGAAGGTGGTGCGCCCGCATGACCGCATACACGGAGGCCCTTCCCTCCGCCCCCACGGAGCTGGTCCTCCGACGCGCGGAGGAAACGGATCTTCCCGAACTGCGCCGTCTCGACCACGAGATCTTCGGCCAGTTCGCCTACCCCGCATTTCTTCTCCGCCAGCTCTTCGATCTCTACCAGCGGCACTTCCTGGTCCTGGACGACGGTTCCGGCCGCCTGCACGGCTACGTGCTGGCCGGGACCGACACGCTCAGCCAGGACTGCTGGATCCTCGGCCTGTGCGTCACCCGCGACCGACGCGGGCGGGGGCTGGGCCGTGACCTGATGCGCGAGGTCCTCCTGCTGCTGGGGGACGACGGGATCGGCGTGGTCCGGCTCACCGTGGAGCCGGCCAACAGCGCGGCCATCCTGCTCTACCGCTCGCTCGGCTTCGCCTGCGAGGAACCGGACGGCGGCCTGCGGCCGGACTACTTCGGCCCCGGCCAGGACCGCCTGGTGATGCGGCTGGACCTCACGCCCGCGGTCCCGGGGCGCTGAACCGCCGCACGTACCGCCGCTGCCACGGGGTCTCCACGGCACGTGGGTGGTAGCGGCGGCGCACCCAGGCCACCGCCTCGGCGGGGTCCACCCCGTCGAGGACGGCCAGGCACGCCAGCGCCGTCCCGGTGCGTCCGCGCCCACCGCCGCAGGCGACCTCCACGCGGCGGCCGGCGGCGGCCCGCCACACCTCGGCCAGCGCCGACCGGGCCTCCTCCCGGTCGGCCGGCAGCCGGAAGTCCGGCCACCGCAGCAGCCGCGCCTCCCACGGCACCTCGGGGGCGCGACGGGCCTGCAGGTACAGCCCCAGCTCCGGCGTGGGCCCCGGCGGCAGCGGGTCACGCAGCCCCCGGCCGCGCACCAGGCGCCCCGAGGGCAGCCGCACCACTCCCGGTCCGCCCTCCGGCCAGCTCTCCCACCCGTCCGTCATGCCCTCATCGAACCACGCCGGGCGGGTCGGGCAACCTGATCGGGCAGGAGTGCGGTCAGTGGGGTGAGGAGGTCTTGATGCAGACCGAACTGGAGGACCCGTTCCAGGAATTCGTGCGGGCCCGGTGGCCCCGTCTGGTGCGGACCGCGTACCTGCTGACCGGCGACCGGCACCTGGCCGAGGACCTGACGCAGACCGCGCTCGCCAAGGCGTACCGCTCCTGGCGGCGCGTGCTGCGCGCGGACAGCCCGGAGGCGTACGTCCGGCGGATCCTGGTGAGCTGCAACAGCGACCGGTTCCGCAAGCGGCGCGTGCCCGAGTCGCTGACCGCGGCGGTGCCCGAGCGGGCCGGCGGGGACGAGGGGGAACGGGCCGACACCCGGGGGACGCTGGTGGCGGCGCTGGCCGCGTTGCCGGCCCGGCAGCGGGCGGTGATCGTGCTGCGTTACTGGGAGGACCTGTCCGAGTCCGAGACGGCCGCGGCCCTCGGCTGCTCGGTCGGCACGGTGAAGAGCCAGGCCGCCAAGGGCCTGGCGAAGCTGCGCGCCGCCCCGGGGCTGGCCGAGGCGCTGGACCGCGTGGCGGCACGGACGACGACGACGGCGCCGGTCGGCGCGGGACAGGGAGGGGAACGATGAGCGGGTCCGAGGTCCGGGACGACACCGGGGAGCGGGGTGAGGAGGCGCTGCGCACCCTGCTCGTCGAGCAGGCGGGGGCGCTGACCCCGGCCCCTGCGCCGTACGCGGCGATCCGACGCCGCGGCCTGGCCGCCCGGCGGCGCCGCAACACCGTGCTGGGGGCCGCTCTGGCCGTCCTCACCGCGGCGCCGCTGGGGATGTACTGGCTGTCCGCCCCGGCGGGGGCGCCGGTGGACACGGCGGCGTCCCACCCCGTGATGACCGTGCCGCGCGCGGACCCGGACGGCAGGGGGCAGTTGCTCGACGGGATCACCTACGAGGAGGCCGCCCGAGGCCTGACGCAGTGCGTCGACAAGCTCCGCGCCCAGCAGGACGAGTTGCGCGGCCGGTCGTCTCCGCCAGGGACGCCGAAGCGCTCCCCCTACGTCCTGCCGCCCGTCGAGGACTTCCGGGTGCTGCTCGCCCTGCGGGCCGGCGCGGACGGCAACCCGGTCGGTGACGACTTCTCCGTGATCGCGGTCGACGATCCGGCCGACCCGGACGAGACGGTCCGGCTGCAGTGCCGCGCGAAGGGCGACCGGGCCCCCGACACCGGTGTGCAGGCGACGGGCGTGGAGGCTTCACAGGCCCGGCCGGTGGCGCCGGACGTCAACTCGTCGGTGCTCTTCCCTCAGGGCGGCGGCCCGGAAATCGACTGGAAGCTGCCCTTCCGGTGGGGCGCCGTCGGCACGGTGCTGCCGTCGGTCGACCGGGTCACCGTCGAGTACGGCGGCGGGACCGAGGAGGCGGCGCTGGACGACGGCTGGTTCGTGGCGGCCGGTGAGCTCGAGCGTGAGCCCACCGCCCTGCCGCGCGTCAAGGGGTACGACGCCGCCGGGGAGCTGGTCTACGACTCCGACCGGGACAAGGCGTATCCCCGGTCGTTGCCGTAGGCCTCAGGACGGCGTGCGGGCGGACTCCAAGAGGCGGGAGACGTCCGCGTCGGGGAGGGCCAGCGCCGCGCCCACCGTGGTGAGCGCGGCGCGCTCGACGGGGCGGTAGGGGCCGTCCGCCAAGGCGACGCGGGCGGC
Source organism: Streptomyces sp. NPDC002734 (assembly GCF_040295685.1). NCBI lineage: Bacteria > Bacillati > Actinomycetota > Actinomycetes > Kitasatosporales > Streptomycetaceae > Streptomyces > Streptomyces sp. NPDC002734. The sequence goes on along the minus strand of NZ_JBEOVU010000013.1, from coordinate 84,340 downwards.
CTGGAGGAGAATCGATTCGCGTCCGAGCGGCGCGAGGTGGGGGGCGAGTGGCCCCAGCGCCTCGTGCAGTTCGAGGGCGATCGCCGCCTCGCAGGGGCGCCCCAGGGAACGCGAGGCGTCCTCGTCGTCGACCACCCGGACCAGCAGGGCGAGCTCGTCGGCGGTGCAGTCGTCGAAGCCCGCCGCCCGCACGCCCTCGGCGGCGGTCTCCAGGGCGGTCCGGGAGCCCGCGCCGCCGGTCGCCAGGACCGCCAGCGCGACGGTCCGCACCGCGTCCCGCAGCATCGTGGAGAAGCGCGCGGTGGTGGGGTGGTCCAGGACCTCGGCCCCGTACCGCGCGGCGCAGGAGGAGCACTCGACGACCGGCCCGGTCTGCCCGCGGCCGGCCAGCGGGACGCCGAGCACGGTGAGCCGCACCTGGCCGTGCAGGCGCCGGTAGTTGCGGTCCCCGCCGCAGCCGGGGCAGAAGAACTCGCCCTCCCCGGCGTCGGTCCAGCTGGTGCGCAGGCCCACCATCCGCAGTGCGCGCGCGGGGCGCCATCCGCCGTCTCGTCCGCTCCCTGGCAGCACGTCGCACCTCCGTACGGGTAAGCCGCGGCAACATCGTCGCGCTCGGCGTGATGTTAGCCACACCACCGAGGCCGCGTCAGCACCCTGGAGGAGACCAATTGGTGATCATCCGCGCCAAGTGGCCGGAATGCGCCGGTGGCCCGCCCGCCGGTGGACGGCGAGCGGGCCCCGGGAAGTCGCCCGGCCGGCCGGGCCGGGCGGAGTGATCAGCGGGCCGCGCGGTTGACGGCGGAGACGACCGCCTTCAGCGAGGCACGCGTCGTGTTGGGGTCGATGCCGATGCCCCACAGGACCTTGTCGCCGACGGCGCACTCGATGTACGAGGCGGCCTGCGCGGAGGCGCCCTCGCTCATCGTGTGCTCCTGGTAGTCCAGCAGGCGTACGTCGACGCCGATGTTCTGCAGGGCGTCGAAGAAGGCCGAGATGGGACCGTTGCCGGTACCGGTCAGCACCGTCGGCTCGCCGTCGACCGTGCAGCGCACGGTCAGCGTGTCGACGCCGTCCTGGTCGGTGGTGGACTGGCCGGTCTCGACCTGGATGCGGCCCCACGGGTTCTGCGGGTTGGGCAGGTACTCGTCCTGGAAGATCTCCCAGATGTTCTTCGGCGTGATCTCGCCGCCCTCGGCGTCGGTCTTCGCCTGGATGATCTTCGAGAACTCGATCTGCATGCGGCGCGGCAGGTCCAGCTTGTGGTCGTTCTTCAGGACGTACGCCACGCCGCCCTTGCCGGACTGCGAGTTGACCCGGATGACCGCCTCGTAGGAGCGGCCGACGTCCTTGGGGTCGATCGGCAGGTACGGGACCGCCCACTCCAGGTCGTCCACCGTGACGCCCTTGGCGGCCGCGTCGGCCTCCATGGCGTCGAAGCCCTTCTTGATGGCGTCCTGGTGGGAGCCGGAGAAGGACGTGTAGACCAGGTCGCCCACGTACGGGTGGCGCGGGTGGACCTCCATCTGGTTGCAGTACTCCCAGGTACGGCGGATCTCGTCGATGTCCGAGAAGTCGATCTGCGGGTCGACGCCCTGCGAGAAGAGGTTCATGCCCAGCGTCACCAGGTCGACGTTGCCGGTGCGCTCGCCCTGGCCGAACAGGCAGCCCTCGACGCGGTCGGCGCCTGCCATCACGGCCAGTTCGGCGGCGGCGACGGCGGTGCCGCGGTCGTTGTGGGGGTGGGCGGACAGGACGACGAACTCGCGGCGGGACAGGTTGCGGTGCATCCACTCGAACCGGTCCGCGTGCGTGGACGGCGTCGAACGCTCCACGGTGGCGGGCAGGTTGAGGATGATCTCGCGGTCCGGGCCGGGCTGCCAGACGTCCATGACGGACTCGCAGACCTCCAGCGCGAAGTCCAGCTCGGTGTCGGTGAAGATCTCCGGGCTGTACTGGTAGCCGAACTGCGTCTCGTCGCCCAGCAGCTTCTCGGCGTACTCCATGACCAGGCGGGTGCCGTCGACGGCGATCTGCTTGATGTCGTCCTTGGAGCCGCGGAAGACGACCCGCCGGAAGACCGGGGCGGTGGCGTTGTACAGGTGGACGGTGGCGCGGCGGGCGCCCTTCAGGGACTCCACGGTGCGCTCGATCAGGTCCTCGCGGGCCTGCGTCAGCACCGAGATGGTGACGTCCTCGGGGATGGCGTTCTCGTCCTCGACGATGGAGCGGACGAAGTCGAAGTCCGTCTGGCCGGAGGCGGGGAAGCCGACCTCGATCTCCTTGTAGCCCATGCGGACCAGCAGGTCGAACATCGCGCGCTTGCGCGCGGGGGACATCGGGTCGATCAGCGCCTGGTTGCCGTCGCGCAGGTCGGTGGAGAGCCAGCGGGGGGCGGCGGTGACGCGCCGGCCGGGCCAGGTGCGGTCGGGGATGTCGACCTGCTCGTAACGCCCGTACTTGTTGATCGGCATCGAGGAGGGCTTCTGGCGGTTCACCATGACGGATTCGGCTCCTTGGGTGTCCGGTGGACGTAGGTCCTGGAGGACGGCCGACTGTCGGCAGCAACGCCGGACACCGCGGGGAGGGGGTCGGCCAAGCGACTTACAGACCCTCGCCGCGGCAGCTAAGGAGGAGCAGCCAGTACCGCATGATGTGCCGCAGCCTAACCGAGCCACGCCACGATGCGCGGTCGTGTATCAGTATGCGGGACTCCTGCGATCAATCGGGCAAAAGGTGCCCGAGACCACAAGACAAGCGACAGAGCCGGTCATCGGCGGCGATGTTGAATCACTTGTCGTCACTGCTAGTGACTTTTTCGTTACTCCTCGCGACCATGGGGAGGTATGAGCACAAACCGGGTCTTCTGCACGATCATCCCCCCACACATCCTCGACACCCTCTCCCGGCACTCCGACGAGCTCGTCTCCGGCCGGGCCCGCCGCACGAGGGAGCGGGACTCCCTGGAGCGCACGCGCCGCCGGCTGAACACCGTGGCCGGCGCGCGGATCCTCGCCCGTCCGGAGGCCGCCGAGGACGGCAAGCCGCACCGCACGATCTACGACGCGAAGAAGCGCGAGACCCTTCCCGGCACCAAGGTCCGCGGCGAGGGCCAGGAACCCGGTCAGGACGCCAGCGTCAACCGGGCCTACGCGGGACTCGGCGCCACCTTCGACCTCTTCCTGAAGGTGTACGGCCGCGACTCCATCGACGGCAGCGGCCTGCCCCTCGACGCCACCGTCCACTACGGCGTGGAGTACGACAACGCCTTCTGGAACGGCGAGCAGATGGTCTTCGGGGACGGCAACGGCGAGGTGTTCCTGGACTTCACCATCCCCGTCGACGTGATCGGCCACGAACTCACGCACGGCGTCACCCAGTACACCGCCAACCTCGAGTACTACGGCCAGTCCGGGGCGCTCAACGAATCGCTCTCCGACGTGTTCGGCTCGCTGATCAAGCAGCACACGAAGGGCGAGACGGCGGCGGAGGCCGACTGGCTGGTGGGCGCCGGGCTGCTCGCGCCGCGGGTGACCGGCAAGGCGCTGCGCTCCATGAAGGAGCCGGGCACCGCGTACGACGACGACGTCCTCGGCAAGGACCCGCAGCCGGGCTCCATGGACGACTACGTGGACACCCGCCAGGACAACGGCGGGGTGCACATCAACTCCGGCATCCCCAACCGGGCGTTCTACCTCGCCGCCACGGCGCTGGGCGGCCACGCCTGGGAGAAGGCGGGGCAGGTCTGGTACGACGTCCTCACCGGCGGCGACCTCAAGGCGGACGCGGAGTTCGCGGACTTCGCACGCCTCACGCTGAAGGCCGCGGCGACGCGGTTCGGCGAGGGGGCGGAGGCCCAGGCGGTCGAGAAGGCCTGGCAGGAGGTCGGCGTCCTCAGCCGCGAGGCGTGACGGCGCCGCGCGGCGCCCGCACCGGGTGACGTGTTCCGCCCGCGTCGCGTGACGGTTCCCCACGACCGGCCGCGGCGCGGGCCCGGATGCGCTAGACAGGTGCCATGCGTATCGAAGTGACACGTTCAGGCGGGTTCGCCGGGTTGGTCCGCCGCGCGCTGGTGGACACGGACGGGCTGGACGACGCGGAGGAGTGGCACCGGCTGGCCGAGGCGGCCCTCGCCGACGGGGCGGGGCCGTCCCCGGCCGAGTCGTCCGTCCGGGACGGGTTCCGCTACGAGATCGCGGTGGACGGCTCCCCCGGTGTGGAGGTCGGCGAGCAGGACCTGACTCCCGCCCAGCGCGACCTCACCGCCCGCGCCCTCGCCGAAGGCACCCGCCTCTGACTCCTCGGGCCGCATTGGGCGCCAGGCACGAGCACAGGCACGGGCACCAGCACCAACACCGGCACCGGCACCGGCACGGGCACCGGCAGGAGCGGGGAGGACAGCGCAAGGAGCATGCCGCGCACGGGTGTTGACCTTCACCCCGCAGGGTGAGGAGGATCCGCCCATGGCAGCCGACCCGCTTCCGCCGTTCCCGCCCGGTTTCCTCTGGGGCGCGTCCACCTCCGCCCACCAGATCGAAGGCGCCGCGGACCTGCGCGAGCGGTCCGTGTGGGACGTCTTCGAGGCGCGCCCCGGCAGCATCGCGGACGGCTCCACCGCCGCCGTCGCCTGCGACAGCTTCCACCGCCACCGCGAGGACGTGGAACTCCTCGCCGGGCTCGGCCTCGACGCCTACCGGTTCTCCGTCTCCTGGCCGCGCGTCGACTCGCCGGGCGGGCTCGATCACTACGACCGCCTGGTGGACGACCTGCTCGCGGCCGGCGTCCGCCCCGTGCCGACGCTGTTCCACTGGGACCTGCCGGCCGCGCTGGACTGGCGGGAGCGGGACACCGCCGCCCGGTTCGCCGCCTACGTGGAGCGCGTGGCGGCCCGGCTCGGCGACCGGGTGCGGACCTGGATCACCGTCAACGAGCCCGCCGAGCACACCTTCCTCGGCCACGCCCTCGGCGTGCACGCGCCGGGCCACCGGATGCTGTTCGAGGCGCTGCCCGTGGCGCACCACCAGCTCCTCGCCCACGGTCTCGCGGTGCGCGCCCTGCGCGCGGCGGGGGCCGACGATGTCGGGATCGCCGTCTCGCACGCGCCGACGTGGCCGGTCTCGGAGCGGAAGGAGGACCTGGCCGCCGCCGACTTCTACGACGTCCTGATGAACCGCGCCTTCTCCGACCCGCTGCTGCTGGGCCGCTACCCGGAGGGCGTCGCCGAGCTGATGCCGGACGGCGTGGAGGCCGACCTGGAGATCGTCTCGGAGCGCCTCGACTGGTACGGCGTCAACTACTACGCGCCCTCCCTCGTCGGCGCGCCCACCGGCGGGCCGAGCGCCTACGGCACCCTCGACGTCCCGCCGGAGATGCCCTTCTCGGTGCACGAGATCGAGGGCCGCCCCCGGACCGACTTCGGCTGGCCGGTGGTGCCCGAAGGGCTGACCGAGGTCCTCACCGGGCTTCGCGACCGCTACGGCGACCGGCTGCCGCCCGTCATGGTCACCGAGAACGGCTGCTCCTACCCCGGCCTGGACGACCAGGACCGGATCGCCTATCTCGACGCCCACCTGCGCGCCCTGCACCGGGCCCTGGAGGCGGGCGTGGACGTACGCGGGTACTTCGTCTGGTCGCTGCTGGACAACTTCGAGTGGGCCGAGGGCTACCGGCAGCGCTTCGGCCTGGTCCACGTCGACTTCGACTCCCCGGAGCGGACCCGCACCCCGAAGGCCTCCTACGCCTGGCTGCGCGACCAGTTGCGCGACTGCCTCCGGGCGCGGCGGTGACCACGGCGTCCGGCGCGGACGCGGAACCGGCGGGCACCGCCCCCGCGGGCTCGGAACCGGCGGGCACCGCCCCGGCAGGCGCCGCCCCCGCAGGCACGGCCCCCGCGGGCGCGGGACCCTCCGGCGGGGCCGTCGGCCGGCCCCTGTCCGAGGACCTGCCGACCGGAGGCGGCGCGGGCGGCGGGCCCCTGGTCGAGCCCACGAAGCGTGTGGGCGGCGGCTGGACGGCCTCGCTGTCGCTGGCCAACGGCGCGGTCTGGGTGGGCTGGTACGGCCCGATGCAGATCCTGCTGGCCTCGCAGACCGCCGCGTTCGCCGCCGGCGGCGACGCGGCCGGGGCGTTCGGCCTGGCCGGTATGACCAAGGAGACGATGCTGGCCTGGGTGACCGGCGTCGGCGCGGTGGTGGCGCTGGTCGCGAGCCCGGTGTTCGGCGCGCTGTCGGACCGCACCGCCTCCCGGTGGGGCAGGCGGCGGCCGTGGATCCTGGCCGGTTCGGCGACCGGCGCGGTGTTCCTGGTGCTGCTCGGCCAGGCGCCCGGGCCGTGGACGATGCTCGTCGGCTGGTGCCTGGTCCAGCTGACGCTGAACGCCTCGTTCGCCGCCGTCACCGCGGCGGTCCCGGACCGGGTGCCCCGGCCGCAGCGGGGCACGGTCGGCGGGTGGCTGGGCGGCGTCCAGATCGTCGGCGTGGTGGCCGGCACCGGGCTGGCCGCCGCCGCGGGCGGCATCGGCGCCGGGTACGCGGCCTGCGCGGTGCTCAGCCTGCTCGGTGTGGTCCCGCTGCTGCTGCACCACGAGCCGCCGCTGCCGGAGGCGGAGCGTCCCGCCCCGGTGACGGCGCGCCGGTTCCTGACCGGGCTGGGGTTCGACCCGCGCCGCCACCCGGACCTCGGCTGGGCCTGGCTGACCCGGTTCCTGATCAACCTGTCGAACGCCCTGGTGCTGCTCTACCTCCTCTACTACCTGCGCGACCGGGTCGGTCACCCCGACCCGGAGCAGGGCGTGCTGGTGCTGACCGTGGTCAACGCCGTGATGCTGCTGGCGACGGTGGTGATCAGCGGCGTGCGCTCGGACCGTTCGGGCCGCCGCAAGCCGTACGTGCTGTGGTCGGGGGTGCTGATGGCGGGGGCCACGCTGATGCTGGCCGGGTGGCAGACCTGGTCGTCGGCGCTGGTGGCCGCGGCGCTGCTGGGCGTCGGATTCGGCGTGTTCACGTCGGTGGACTTCGCGCTGATGACGGAGGTGCTGCCGGACGCGGCCGCCCGGGGCAAGGACCTCGGCGTGATCAACGTCGCCAACTCGCTGCCCCAGGTGATGGCGCCCGCGCTGGCCGCGCCGCTGGTCACGGGCCTGGGCGGGTACACCACGCTGTACGTCGTCGCGGGGCTGCTGGCCCTGGCCGGCGCCCTCCTCGTCCACCGGGTGCGCGGCGTCGACTGACCGGTGCCGCCGCGTACCGGGGCGGGGCCTGGGGCAGACTGGCGGAAACCGCACCACCGGCAAGAAGGCTCCGCCCGTGAAAGCGCCCAGGTACCCCGACGACGCGTCCCCCACCGACGCGGCCTCCGACGAGCCCGCCCCCGACCTGCCCACCTCTGACGAGTCCTCCCCCGCCGACGTCGCTCCCGCCCAGGACCGGTCCGGCCCGCAGGTCGACCCCCTGGCGGCCCTGCGCGCCCCGGACGAGCCGCCGTGCGACGTGTTCCTGACCGGGACCGTCTTCCTGGACATCATCTTCACGGGGCTGGACCAGGCCCCCGTCCGCGGCACCGAGTCCTGGGCCCGGGGCATGGGTTCCAGCCCCGGCGGGGTCGCGAACATGGCCACCGCGCTGGCCCGGCTGGGGCTGCGCACCTCGCTGGCCGCGTCCTTCGGCGACGACCACTACGGCGAGTACTGCTGGGACGCGCTGGAGCAGGGCGAGCACATCGACCTGTCCCCGTCCCGTACGGTGCCCGGCTGGCATTCGCCGGTGACCGTCTCCATGGCCTACGAGGGCGAGCGCACGATGGTCTCGCACGGCCACGAGCCGCCGGAGCGGGCACAGCCGTCGCCGGACCTGCCGCCGCGGTCACGGGCCGCGGTCGCCTCGCTCGCGCCGGGCCGCCGGGAGCCGTGGGTGGCGCACGCGGCGCGGGCGGGCGCGCTGATCTTCGGCGACGTCGGCTGGGACGACACCGGCGCGTGGGACCTGGCCGCGCTGCCGGACCTGGCGCACTGCGAGGCGTTCCTGCCGAACGCGGCCGAGGCGATGCTCTACACCCGCACCGACTGCCCGCGGCGCGCCGCCCACGCGCTGACCGAGCACGTGCCCGTCGCGGTGGTGACGCTCGGGGCGGAGGGCGCCTACGCCGTCGACGGGCGGACCGGCGAGGCGGCGGAGGTGCCGGCCATCGCGGTCGAGGCGCTGGATCCCACCGGGGCGGGAGACGTGTTCGTGGCCGGGTTCGTCACGGGGACGCTGGCCGGCTGGCCGCTCGCCGACCGGCTGGCGTTCGCCGGGCTGACGGCGGCGCTGTCCGTGCAGGACTTCGGCGGGTCGCTGTCCGCGCCGGGCTGGGCGGAGGTCGCCGCCTGGTGGCGGACCGTGCAGTCCCTGGAGGGCCAGGACCCGGAGGGCCTGCGCCGCTACGCCTTCCTCGACGGCCTGATCCCCCGCCCGCTGCGCCGGGCCACCGCTGCCTGGCCCCGCCGCCGCGCCGTCCCCACCATCGGCTTCCGCCGCTCCGGCTGACCCGCCGCGCACCGGGTGGCGCCTGTCCGGGGGCCGCCGGGTGTGAGGGCGTCCTGGCGTGGCAAAAGGCTTGGGGGCTTGACCGTGGCCCGTCGTACCCTGGGACACGGAAGGCCCCGTGTGACGGGCGAACTCCAGCGAGGAGGATGTGCAGGCCTCGAGCCGGCCCATGACGCAGACACCCCAAGCTCCCGGTCCCGGTGAGGGACCCGCACGCGCCCAGATCACCATCCCCGCCAAGCACCCGATGGTGACGGTGCTCGGGTCCGGAGACTCCCTTCTGCGCGTGATCGAGACGGCCTTCCCCGGGGCCGACATCCATGTCCGGGGCAACGAGATCAGCGCGGTGGGCGACCCGGTGGACGTGGCCGTCATCCAGCGCCTGTTCGCAGAGATGATGCTGGTGCTCCGCACCGGGCAACCGATGACGGAGGACGCGGTGGAACGATCGATCGCCATGCTGAAGGCGGGTACGAACGGCAGCGGCGAGGACGGCGGTCAGGAGACCCCGGCGCAGGTGCTCACGCAGAACATCCTGTCCTCGCGCGGCCGTACGATCCGGCCCAAGACGCTCAACCAGAAGCGCTACGTCGACGCCATCGACAAGCACACCGTCGTGTTCGGCATCGGTCCGGCCGGTACCGGCAAGACGTACCTGGCGATGGCGAAGGCGGTGCAGGCCCTCCAGGCCAAGCAGGTCAACAGAATCATCCTGACCCGCCCGGCGGTCGAGGCCGGCGAGCGGCTCGGCTTCCTGCCCGGAACGCTGTACGAGAAGATCGACCCGTACCTGCGCCCGCTGTACGACGCGCTGCACGACATGCTCGACCCCGACTCGATCCCCCGCCTGATGGCGGCCGGGACCATCGAGGTCGCGCCGCTGGCGTACATGCGCGGCCGGACGCTGAACGACGCCTTCATCATCCTCGACGAGGCCCAGAACACCTCGCCCGAACAGATGAAGATGTTCCTCACCCGTCTCGGCTTCGACTCCAAGATCGTGATCACCGGCGACGTGACCCAGGTCGACCTGCCGGACGGCTCCAAGTCGGGCCTGCGGCAGGTGCAGCACATCCTGGAGGGCGTCGAGGACGTCCACTTCTCCCGGCTGTCGTCGCAGGACGTCGTCCGGCACAAGCTCGTCGGACGTATCGTCGATGCCTACGAGAAGTACGACAGCACGCACGGCACCGAGAACGGCGCCCACCAGGGCGGCCGCGGCCGGACCGGGCACAAGGGGAAGTAGAACAGCCGCACCATGGCGATCGACGTCAACAACGAATCGGGCACCGAGGTCGACGAAGAGGCGATCCTGGACATCGCCCGCTACGCCCTCGCACGGATGCGCATCCACCCCCTCGCCGAGCTGTCGGTGATCGTGGTGGACGCCGACGCCATGGAGCAGCTGCACATCCAGTGGATGGACCTGCCGGGTCCGACCGACGTGATGTCCTTCCCGATGGACGAGCTGCGTCCGCCGTCCAAGGACGACGAGGAGCCCCCGCAGGGGCTGCTCGGCGACATCGTGCTCTGCCCGGAGGTCGCCGAGAAGCAGGGCAAGGAGGCGGAGACCGGGCACTCCATGAACGAGGAGCTTCAGCTGCTCACCGTCCACGGCGTCCTCCACCTGCTGGGCTACGACCACGAGGAGCCCGACGAGAAGGCCGAGATGTTCGGTCTTCAGGCCGCCATCGTCGACGGCTGGCGTGCGGAGAAGGGCCTCACCGGCCCGTCCCCCGCCCCGACCGTCTCATGACCGCCCAGCTGATCGTGGGCGTCGTCGCCCTGCTCGTCCTCGCCTGGCTCGCCGCCTGCGCCGAGGCCGGGCTGGCACGGGTGTCGAGCTTCCGCGCCGAGGAGGCCATACGCACCGGCCGCCGCGGCAGCGCCAAGCTCGCGCAGGTGGCCGCCGATCCCACCCGCTACCTCAACGTGGCGCTGCTGGTCCGCGTGGCCTGCGAGATGGCGGCGGCGGCCCTGGTCACCTACGCCTGCCTCGACTTCTTCGCGGAGACCTGGCAGGCGCTGCTGACCGCCATCGGCGTGATGGTGCTGGTCTCGTACGTGGCCGTCGGCGTCTCGCCGCGCACCATCGGCCGCCAGCACCCGCTGAACACCTCGACGGTCGCCGCGTACGTGCTGCTGCCGCTGGCCCGGATCATGGGCCCGGTGCCGTACCTGCTGATCCTCCTGGGCAACGCCCTGACCCCCGGCAAGGGTTTCCGCCGCGGCCCGTTCGCCTCCGAGGCCGAGCTGCGCGCCATGGTGGACCTGGCGGAGAAGGAGTCGCTGATCGAGGACGAGGAGCGCCGCATGGTGCACTCGGTCTTCGAGCTGGGCGACACCCTGGTGCGCGAGGTGATGGTGCCGCGCACCGACCTGGTGGTCATCGAGCGGTTCAAGACGATCCGTCAGGCGCTCACCCTGGCCCTGCGGTCCGGCTTCTCCCGCATCCCGGTCACCGGCGAGAGCGAGGACGACGTCGTCGGCGTCGTCTACCTCAAGGACCTGGTGCGGCGCACGCACATCAGCCGGGAGGCCGAGAGCGAGCTGGTCAGCACGGCGATGCGGGCGGCGGCGTTCGTGCCGGACACCAAGAACGCCGGCGACCTGCTGCGGGAGATGCAGCGGGACCGCAACCACGTCGCGGTCGTCATCGACGAGTACGGCGGCACGGCCGGCATCGTCACCATCGAGGACATCCTCGAGGAGATCGTCGGCGAGATCACCGACGAGTACGACCGCGAGCTGCCCCCGGTGGAGGAGCTGGACGACGGCTGCCACCGGGTCACCGCGCGCCTGGACATCAGTGACCTCGGCGCGCTCTACGGTGTCGAGGAGTACGACGACGAGGACGTCGAGACGGTCGGCGGTCTGCTCGCCAAGGCGCTGGGGCGGGTCCCCATCGCCGGCGCCTCCTCGGAGGTCGAGCTCCCCGACGGGCGCCGCCTCAGGCTGACCGCGGAGTCCGCGGCCGGCCGCCGCAACAAGATCGTCACCGTGCTGGTGGAGCCGGTGCCGGCTCCCGAGCCGTCGGAGGACGGGGAACGGCAGGACCGATGACCCCTCAGGAGCTGCGCGCGCTCTGCCTCTCGTTCAACGGGACCACCGAGGACTTCCCGTTCGGGCCGGAGACCTCCGTGTTCAAGGTGGGCGGCAAGCTCTTCGCCCTCTCGGCGCTCGACGCGCGGCCCCTGAAGGCCAACCTCAAGTGCGACCCGGACGACGCGGTCCGTCTGCGCGAGGAGTACGAGGGGCTGATCGTGCCGGGGTGGCACATGAACAAGCGCCACTGGAACACGGTGACCGTCGGCGGGGGAGCCGGGTCGCTGCCCGACGCGCTGGTGCGCGAACTGGTCGAGGACTCCTACGACCTGGTGGTCGCCGGCCTCCCCCGCGCGGAGCGGCTGCGCCTGGACCGGCCGTAATCGCGTTGTCCCCGGCCGCTTCGGGGCGGCAGACTCACCGGGCATGACGATTCGTTTCCCCCGCCCCCTGCGCCCCGGCGACCGGATCGGGGTCACCGCCCCGTCCAGCGGCGTGCAGAAGCCGCTGCTGCCCCGGCTCGACCGCGCCGTCCAGGTCGTGCGCGACCACGGTTACGAGGTGGTGGTCGGTGAGTGCATCGGCACCCCCACCCACGTCAGCGCGCCGGTCGCCGAGCGGGCCGCCGAGCTGACCGCCATGCTCACCGACCCGGAGATCCGGGCCGTGGTGCCGCCGTGGGGCGGGGAGACGGGCGTCGACCTGCTCCCCCACCTGGACTGGGACGCGATCCGCGCCGCCGAGCCGACCTGGGTGGTCGGCTACTCCGACACCACCGCCTGGATGACGCCGCTGACCCTGCTCACCGGCTGGGCGACGGTGCACGGCAACAACCTGATGGACACGCCGTACGAGACGCCCGAGGGGCTGCTGTCCTGGCTGGACGTGGTGACCGCCCCGCAGGGCCCGGACCACCCGCTGACCCAGGTCCCGCCGGGCCGGTACCGGGTGTCGGAAGGTTTCGACGACTGGGAGGGCGACCCGGGCTTCAGCGCCCAGGGACTGAACACCGAGGGCCGCTGGACACGCCTGGACGGCGACGGCGACCTCACCGTCGAGGGCCGCCTGATCGGCGGCTGCACCGAGATCGTGGGCCCGCTCGCCGGCAGCCCCTACCTCGACCTGAACGCCTTCGCCCGTGAGCACGCGCCGGAGGGGCTGCTCGTCTACGTGGAGGCCTGCGAGGACAACGCCTACTCCATCGCCCGCCAGCTGCACGGCATGCGGCTGTCCGGGGCCTTCGACGCGGCCACCGCGGTCCTGGTCGGCCGGACCTCCGCCCCGGACACGCCGACCATGACCCAGCACGAGGCGGTGCTGGACGCGCTCGGCGGTCTCGGGGTGCCGATCCTCGCCGATCTCGAGTGCGGGCACGTGCGGCCCTGGCTGCCGCTCGTGAACGGGGCGCGGGCCCGGGTGACGCACACCGCGGAGCGCAGCGAGGTCGTCCAGACGCTGGCCTGACGCCCGCCGCCCGGCCGGGGCTTCGTATGCTCGGACCATGACCGACAGCAGCGCGCTCGACCTCGACCCCGAGGACCGCAAGATCGTGACCCTGGCCCGCTCCGCGCGGGCCCGCAACGGCGTGCCGGAGGGCGCGGCCGTGCGGGACGAGACGGGACGGACGTACGTCGCCGGGACGGTGGCCCTGGAGTCGCTGCGGCTGAGCGCGCTGCGCACGGCGGTGGCGATGGCCGTGGCCTCCGGGGCGAAGTCGCTGGAGGCGGCGGCCGTGGTGACCGAGGCGGACCTGCCCGCCGAGGACCTCGCCGCCGTCCTCGACCTCGGCGGCGCCGGCACCACCGTCCTGGTGGCCGGCCCCGACGGCGCGGTGCGCGAGACCCGGACCGTCTGACCGCCCGGACCGCAGCGGCTTCCTCCGCCCTGTGACGGGCGGAGGAAGCGGGCCGTTGTGGGGCGGGTCACCCGCCCCGCGGGACCCCGGGAGCGCCCGCCGGTACGAGGGCGCCCCGCGATCGGGGAGAATGGGCGGCATGAGCGTTCGTACACAGTCACCGCAGCCGTCCGAGGACCACCTCCACCGGGCCGGCTTCGCCTGCTTCGTGGGCCGCCCCAACGCGGGCAAGTCCACCCTCACGAACGCTCTGGTGGGCCAGAAGGTGGCGATCACCTCCAACCGCCCCCAGACCACCCGGCACACCGTGCGCGGCATCGTGCACCGCCCGGACGCCCAGCTGATCCTGGTGGACACCCCCGGCCTCCACAAGCCGCGCACCCTGCTCGGCGAGCGGCTCAACGACGTGGTGCGCACCACCTGGGCCGAGGTCGACGTGATCGGTTTCTGCCTGCCCGCCGACCAGAAGATCGGCCCCGGCGACCGGTTCATCGCCAAGGAGCTCGCGGCGATCAAGAAGGCCCCGAAGGTGGCGATCGTCACCAAGACCGACCTGGTGGACTCCAAGCAGCTCGCCGAGCAGCTGATCGCGGTGGACCAGCTGGGCAAGGAGCTGGGCATCGCCTGGGCGGAGATCATCCCCGTCTCGGCGACGGCCGGGAAGCAGGTCGATCTTCTGGCCGACCTGCTGATCCCGCTGATGCCCGAGGGCCCGGCGCTCTACCCGGAGGGCGACCTCACCGACGAGCCGGAGCAGGTGATGATCGCGGAGCTGATCCGCGAGGCCGCCCTGGAGGGCGTGCGGGACGAGCTGCCGCACTCCATCGCCGTGGTCGTCGAGGAGATGCTGCCGCGTGAGGACCGGCCGGCCGACAAGCCGCTGCTGGACATCCACGCCAACCTGTACATCGAGCGCTCCAGCCAGAAGGGCATCGTCATCGGCCCCAAGGGGCAGCGCCTGAAGGACGTCGGGATCAAGTCCCGCAAGCAGATCGAGGCGCTGCTGGGCACCCCGGTCTTCCTCGACCTGCACGTGAAGGTCGCCAAGGACTGGCAGCGCGACCCCAAGCAGCTGCGCAAGCTGGGCTTCTGACAGACCCCGCGGACGCGACGACGGCCCCGGTACCGCTCAGCGGTACCGGGGCCGTCGCGTGCCGTCCGTGCTGGTGCCGTCGGCACTCGGGGCGTCCGTGCTGGTGCCGTCGGCACTCGGGGCGTCCGTGCTGGTGCCGTCGGCGCTCCGGGCGTCCGTGCCGTGGGGCTCAGCGGCGGGGGAACGCGTACGCCTCGACCTCGGCGAGGTAGCGGGCGCGGCGCTCCTCGTCGTCCTCCAGGAAGGAGGCGAGGAAGGAGTTGCGGGCGAGCTCGCGCAGCCGGTCCTCGCCGAGGCCGAGCCGGTCGCTGACGGCGTCGAAGTTGTCGCCGGCGTAGCCGCCGAAGTAGGCGGGGTCGTCGGAGTTGACCGTGCACAGCAGCCCGGCGTCCATCATCGCCGGGAGCGGGTGGTCCTCCAGGACGTCGACGGCCCGCAGCCGCACGTTGGACAGCGGGCACAGGGTCAGCGGGATCCGCTCGCGGACCAGCCGCTCCACCAGGGCCGGGTCCTCCATGCAGCGCAGACCGTGGTCGACGCGCTCGACGCCCAGCAGGTCCAGGGCCTCGGTGATGTAGGAGGCGGGGCCCTCCTCCCCGGCGTGGGCGACGCGGCGCAGGCCGAGGGCGGCGGCGGCCGCGTAGACCTCCTGGAACTTCACCGGCGGGTGGTTCACCTCGGCGGAGTCCAGGCCGATCCCGGTGATCCGGTCCAGGTACGGCCGGGCGAGTTCCAGGGTCTCCAGGGCGGACTCGGCGGACTCGTCACGCAGGAAGCACATGATCAGCCGGGTGGAGACGCCGTGGTTCGCCTCGCTCGCGGCCAGCGCCCGTCCCAGCCCCTCCACCACGGTGCCCATCTCCACGCCGCGGGAGAGGTGGGCCTGCGGGTCGAAGAAGATCTCGGCGTGCCGCACGCCCTGGGCGGCGGCCCGGCGCAGGTAGGCGTTCGCGAGGTCCTCGAAGTCACGCTCGGTGCGCAGCACCGCCATGCAGGCGTAGTACAGGTCGAGGAAGGACTGAAGGTCCTCGAAGGCCTGGGCGGCGCGCAGCTCGTCGACGGACGCGTACGGCAGCGTCACGCCGTTGCGGGCGGCGAGCTCGAAGGCGAGCTCGGGCTCCAGGGTGCCTTCTATGTGGAGGTGCAGTTCGGCTTTGGGGATGGGCATCAGAAGATGATACGCATACGCCCCGTCCTGCCCGAAATGGCCGTGGCGCGATCCGGCTGCGGGCCGAGGACGCCTCTCCTGCCTGGTCAGACCCGCCGCGGCACGGGGATCCGCTCCAGGTCGCGGGCGACGGTGAGTTCGCCCTCGAAGCCGGCCGCGCGGGCCTGCCGGGCGAACTCCTCCGGATCGGAGTAGCGCTGGCTGAAGTGGGTGAGCACCAGGTGGCGCACGCCCGCGTCGCGGGCCACGCGGGCCGCCTGGCCGGCGGTGAGGTGGCCGTGGTCCTCGGCCAGGGCGACGTCCTCGTCGAGGAAGGTGGACTCGATGGTCAGCAGGTCGCAGCCCTCGGCGAGGCGGTGGACGCCGTCGCAGAGCCGGGTGTCCATGACGAACGCGAACCGCTGCCCGCGCCGCACCTCGCTGACCTCGTCCAGGGTGACGCCGTTCAGCTCGCCGTCGCGCTGGATGCGGCCGACGTCGGGGCCCTTGATGCCGTGCGCGGCCAGCCGCTCGGGGAGCATCCGGCGGCCGTCGCCCTCCACCAGCCGGTAGCCGTAGGACTCGACGGGGTGGTCGAGCCGGTGGGCCTCCAGCGTGTAGCCGGGTGTCTCGGCGATCGGACCGTCGGAGTCGACCGGCTCCTCGGTGAGCTTCACCGTCTCCCGGTAGGCGGTGGCGTACCGCAGCCGGTCGAAGAAGCGCTGCCCGGAGCGGGGGTAGTGCGCGGTGACCGGGTGCGGGACGCGGTCCAGGTTGATCCGCTGGATGACGCCGGCCAGCCCCAGGGAGTGGTCGCCGTGGAAGTGGGTGACGCAGAGCCGGTTCAGGTCGTGCGCGGCCACCCCGGCGCGCAGCATCTGCCGTTGCGTGCCCTCGCCGGGGTCGAACAGGATGCCCTCGCCGTCCCACCGCAGCAGGTAGCCGTTGTGGTTGCGGTGCCGGGTCGGAACCTGGCTGGCGGTGCCGAGCACCACCAGTTCACGCACGGACACGCTCGCCCTCCCCTACCGCCCCGGCCGCGTCAGCCGGGGGGCCACTGCAGGCCGCGCCCGCCCAGGACGTGGGCGTGCGCGTGGAAGACGGTCTGCCCCGCGCCGGAACCGGTGTTGAAGATCGTGCGGTAGCTGTCCAGCTTCTCGTCCTCGGCGACGGCCCGGGTCTCGCGCAGCACGTCGGCGGCGAGCTCGGGCGCCTCGGCGGCGAGGGTGGCGGCGTCCGCGTGGTGCGCCTTGGGGATCACCAGGACGTGGGTGGGGGCCTGCGGGTTTATGTCCCGGAACGCCACCGTGGTGTCCGTCTCGCGGACGACGGTGGCCGGGATCTCTCCCGCGACGATCTTGCAGAACAGGCAGTCGTCCTGCGGCTCCCCTGCCATGGGCCCTCCTCGTTCGTGATCGTTCACGCCCAGTCATCGTAACGCCCCGCACCGACGGCGGGGCCGGTGCCCGCGGCGCGGCCCCGCACGGGGCGGGGCCGCGCCGCGAGCCGCCGTCTCACAGCGACGGCGGCGTCTTCGCGGGCGTGCGGGACAGGGCCTCCAGGGCGATCCGGACCGCCTCGTCCAGCTGCGGGTCGCGGCCGGCGGCGTGATCCTGCGGCGTCTGCGGCACCTCCACGTCCGGGTCGACGCCGTGGTTCTCGACGCCCCAGCCGAGCTCCTCGAACCAGAAGGCGTACTTCGGCTGGGTCACCAGGGTGCCGTCGACCAGCCGGTACCGGCTGTCGATGCCGACGACGCCGCCCCAGGTGCGGGTGCCGACCACCGGGCCGATGCCCAGCGCCTTGACCGCGGCGTTGACGATGTCGCCGTCGGAGCCGGAGAACTCGTTGGCCACCGCGACGACCGGACCCCGTGGCGCGTCCAGCGGGTAGCTCATGGGGCGCTTGCCGCGCGGCACGTCCCAGCCGACGATCCGCCGCGCCAGCTTCTCCACGACCAGCTGCGAGGTGTGGCCGCCCCGGTTCTCCCGGACGTCGACGATCAGGCCCTCCCGGGCCACCTCGACGACCAGGTCGCGGTGGATCTGCGCCCAGCCGGCGCCCATCATGTCGGGCACGTGCAGGTAGCCGAGGCGGCCGTCGCTCAGCTCGTGCACGTGGGCCCGGCGGTCGGCGACCCAGGCGTGGTACCGCAGCGCCTCCTCGTCGTCGGTGGGCACCACCACGGTGTGCCGGGGGTCGCCGCCGGCTGCCGGGGCCACCGTCAGCTCGACCGGCTTGCCCGCCGTGCCGGCCAGCAACGGCCAGGGGCCGCGGACCGGGTCGACGGGCCGCCCGCCGACGGCGACGATCGCGTCGCCGGGCCGGACCGCGACGCCCGGGGCGGCCAGCGGGGAGCGCGCCTTGGGGTCGGAGGTCTCCGAGGGCAGCACCCGGTCGACGCGCCAGGCCCCGTCCTCGTGGCGGGAGACGTCCGCGCCGAGCAGCCCCTGCCGCTCGTCACCGCCGTGGCCGACGGGCGTGACGTAGGCGTGCGAGGTGCCGAGCTCGCCCTGCACCTCCCAGAGCAGGTCGATCAGGTCGTCGTGGGTGGCGAGCCGTTCGACGACCGGCCGGTAGCGGTCCAGGACGGCCTGCCAGTCGACGCCGCCGAGGTCGGGGCGCCAGAAGTTGTCCCGCATCAGGCGCCCGGCCTCGTCGAACATCTGCCGCCACTCGGCGGCCGGGTCGACGAGGTGGTGGACCCGGCCGAGGTCCACGGCGACCTCGTCGTCGCCGGAGGCCCGCCGTTCGCTCGGCACCACCCTGAGCCGGCCGCCGCCCCACACCGCCAGGCGCTTGCCGTCGCCGCTCACCGCGTAGGCGTCGACGTCCTCGCCCAGGGTGTCCAGCCGCAGCTGGGCCAGGTCGTAGCGCTCCAGGTCGCTCTTGGGCCCGGAGTCGTCGGGGGTGGCCCGCGACGCGCCGAGCACGCCCTCGACGGGGTGCCGCAGCCACAGCACGCCGTCCTTCGCGGTGCGCAGCGCGGTGTACCGGGCGGCCTCCACCGGGAAGGGCACGATCCGGTCGGCGAGGCCCTCGGGATCGATCCGGGTGGCGGGGGTGCCCTCGCTCTCCGGCGTCTCGTCCTTGTCGGGGGCGTCCACCGGGCGTCCGTGCCGCTGGGGGCCGAACGGGGACGGCGTGGTCGCGGCGAGGGTGATCAGGTAGGGTCGGTTGGCTCCGACGAAGGCCAGGTCGAAGGAGTGCTCGTCGTAGACCGGGTCGAAGGCGCGCGCCGACAGGAAGGCGAGGTGCTTGCCGTCGGGGGTGAAGGCGGGCGAGAAGTCCCGGAACCGCAGCGGGGTCGCCTCGACCACCGACAGGTCGGCGGTGTGCGCCAGCTTCAGCTGGGCGAGTTCGCCGACGCCCGGGTGGGACCAGGCCAGCCAGGCGGAGTCGGGCGAGAAGACCAGCCCGGAACAGTCGCCGTTCTCGCTGCGGTCCACCTCGCGCAGCTCGCCGCTCTCCCGCTCGACGAGCAGCACCCGCCCGTCGTGGGAGGCGACGGCGAACCGTCCGCCGTCGGGCGCCACGGTCAGGCCCAGCACGCGGCCGAGCCGTCCGGCGGCGATCCGGCGCGGGCCGCCGCCCGCGGCGGGGCCGGTCGCCGGGGCGAACTCCAGGGCGTCCTCGCCCTCGGCGTCGGTGACCCAGACCGCCCACTCCTCGCCGTCCACCCGGAAGGCGCGGGCCAGCCGGTTGCGCACGCCCGGCTCGGCGGCCAGCGCGCGGGCCGGGCCGGAGCGGTGGGTGACCCAGTGGACGCCGCCGCGGACGGTGACGGCGCTGCCGCGGGCGGTGTGGTCGGGCGAGAAGCCGCCGAGCCAGCGCGAGGGGGTCACGGGGTAGGGCTGGAGGTCGGCGCGCTGGCCACCGAGACGGACCTCCAGGCGGCGCGGCTCGGCGCCGTCCAGGTCGTCGAGGATCCACAGCTCGCCGGCCGAGCTGTACACGACGCGCTCGCCGTCGGTGGCGGCGTGCCGGGCGTAGAAGACGTCGTCCCCGACGGGCGTGTGGCGGCGCAGGTCCGAGCCGTCGGCCAGGGAGGAGTAGAGGGCGCCGACGCCCTCGTGGTCGGAGAGGAACGCGATCCTGTCCCCGGCCCACAGCGGGTACTCGAGGTTGCCGTCGAGGTCGGCGTGCAGGCGGGCGAACTCGCCGGGAGTCTCCTGCGACTCGATCCACAGCTTGCCCGCGGTGCCGCCCCGGTAGCGCTTCCACCAGGCCGCCTCGCGGCCCATCGGCGCGGACAGCAGCACGGTGCGCGGGCCGAAGGCCACGTGGCCGACCGGGCCGTACGGCAGCCGCTCGGCGGGGCCGCCGTCCAGCGGCACGGCGCGGGCCCAGGAGCGGCGCAGGGTGGCCTCGCCGTGGGCGGAGGTCACCAGGACCCGCCCGTCCGGGGTCCAGCCGCGGACCCGGGTGGTGGGCGCGCCCCAGTGCGTCAGGCGCCGCGCGGGGCCGCCGTCCACGGGGGCGGCGTACGCCTCGGGGGCGCCGTCGCGGGCCGAGGTCCAGGCGACGTGGGCGCCGTCCGGGGAGATGCGGGGGTGGTTGACCGGCATGTTGTCCGCGCTGACCCGCCAGGCCCGGCCGCCGTCGAGCGGGGCGACCCAGACGTCGTCCTCGGCGGTGAAGGCGACCAGGTCGCCGTGCAGGTGCGGGAAGCGGAGATACGCGGGAGCGAGCGTCGAGGCAGACTTCGTCACCCGGTCAGCCTAAGCAGCGACCCCCGTCCCCCAACAGCCTTTCCACCGATCACGCCCCGGGGCCTTCGGCGCTTCCCCTTGGGCGACCCGCCCACCCTGCGGGCGGCTGGGCCGCCGACCACCTCTGGTAGCCCGTTCACCCTGCGGGCGGCTGGGCCGCCCAGGGGGCGGCACGGGCGGGCGCAGGGCGGTGCGTACGCACAGGGCGGCTCGCACCACCAGGCGCCGACCACCCGTCGCGCCGCCTCACGGCAACCACGTGACGGCTCGCCCCGCAGGCGCAGGCCACCCCCACCGCAGCCTCGCGGCAGGTGCCGGCACCCCGTGCGGCGGAGCACCGCGGGGGCCGGACCCCCGCGGCAGGGGTCCCGCTAGGACCAGCGCCCCGTGCGGCCGAGCAGCAACGCGACGGCCGCGGTCCCCGCCGTGGAGGTCCGCAGCACGGACCGGCCCAGCCGGTACGCCCCCGCCCCCGCCTCGGCGAACAGCTCCAGCTCCTGCGGCGAGACCCCGCCCTCGGGCCCCACGACCAGCACGATCTCCCCCGACGCCGGCAGCTCGCACGTGGCCAGCGCCTCACTGGGGAAGTCCCGGTCCTCGTGCAGGACCGCCGCGAAGTCCGCCCGGGCGAGCAGCGCCGCGACCTGCTTGCCGCTCGCGAGCTCCGCGACCTCGGGGAACCGCGTCCGCCGCGACTGCTTGCCCGCCTCCCGCGCGGTGGCCCGCCACTTGGCCAGCGCCTTGGCCCCCCGCTCGCCCTTCCACTGCGTGATGCAGCGTGCCGCGGACCAGGGGACGATCGCGTCCACCCCGGTCTCGGTCATGGTCTCCACCGCCAGCTCGCCCCGGTCGCCCTTGGGCAGCGCCTGCACCACCGTGATCCGCGGGCTCGGCGCGGGCTCCTCACGGACCTCCGCGAGGCCGCCGACGACCAGCCGGTCCTTGCCCTCGGCGGCCTCGACGACGCCCTCGGCCCAGTGGCCGCGGCCGTCGGTGAGCACCACCGCCTCGCCCGGCTGGAGCCGCTTGACCGACACGGCGTGCCGGCCCTCCGGGCCCTCCAGGAGATGCGTGGACCCGTGCGGGGAGAGCTCGTCGACGACGAAGACGGGGGCGGTCAACTACGCCTCCAGGCGCGGTGGTCGGGGCAGTGCGTGGGCGAAGACATGAACGGGAGCCGTCGCGGACCGCACCGGTCCGCGACGACCCCCGGGGGGCGCCTCAGCGCCCGTTGAACGCGTCCTTCAGCCGGGAGAACAGCCCCTGCTGACCGGGCTGGAACTGCCCGGTGGGCCGCTCCTCCCCGCGCAGCTTGGCCAGTTCGCGCAGCACCCGCTCCTGCTCCGGGTCCAGCTTCGTCGGCGTCAGCACCTCGACGTGCACGATGAGGTCGCCGCGCCCGCCGCCGCGCAGGTGGGTGACGCCGCGCCCGTGCAGCGGGATCGACTGCCCGGACTGCGTGCCGGGACGGATGTCGACCTCCTCGAGGCCGTCGAGCGTCTCCAGCGGCACCTTGGTGCCGAGCGCCGCCGCCGTCATCGGGATCGTCACCGTGCAGTGCAGGTCGTCCCCGCGCCGCTGGAACGTCTCGTGCGGCAGCTCGTGGATCTCGACGTACAGGTCGCCGGCCGGGCCTCCGCCCGGGCCGACCTCGCCCTCGCCGGCCAGCTGGATCCGGGTGCCGTTGTCCACGCCGGCGGGGATCTTCACGGTCAGCGTCCGGCGCGAGCGCACCCGGCCGTCGCCCGCGCACTCGGGGCACGGGTTGGGCACGACCGTGCCGAAGCCCTGGCACTGGGGGCAGGGCCGCGAGGTCATGACCTGGCCGAGGAAGGACCGCGTCACCTGGGACACCTCGCCGCGGCCGCGGCACATGTCACAGGTCTGCGCGGAGGTGCCGGGGGCGGCGCCCTCGCCGTGACAGGTCTTGCAGACCACGGCCGTGTCGACCTGGAGTTCCTTGGTGGTCCCGAAGGCCGCCTCGGTCAGCTCGACGTCCAGCCGGATCATGGCGTCCTGACCACGGCGGGTCCGCGAGCGCGGTCCGCGCTGCGAGGCCGTGCCGAAGAAGGCGTCCATGATGTCGGAGAAGTTGCCGAAGCCGCCGGCCCCGAAGCCGCCCGCACCCGCGCCGGCGCCGCCGGCCTGGGAGAGCGGGTCGCCGCCGAGGTCGTAGACCTGCTTCTTCTGCGGGTCCGAGAGCACCTCGTAGGCGGCGTTGATCTCCTTGAACCGCTCCTGCGTCTTCGGATCGGGATTGACGTCCGGGTGCAGCTCGCGGGCGAGCCTCCGGAACGCCTTCTTGATCTCGTCCTGGGACGCGTCGCGGCGCACGCCGAGTACGGCGTAGTAGTCCGTGGCCACTTACGACTCCGCCAGGATCTGTCCGACGTACCGTGCCACTGCGCGTACTGCTCCCATCGTTCCCGGGTAATCCATGCGGGTCGGTCCGACCACGCCGAGCTTGGCGACTGCCTCGCCGCCCGAACCGTAGCCCACCGACACGACGGACGTGGAGTTGAGTCCCTCGTACTCGTTCTCATGACCGATACGGACGGTCATGGCCGAATCCTGAGCCTCCCCAAGGAGCTTGAGGAGCACGACCTGCTCCTCGAGCGCCTCCAGGACGGGCTGGATGGTGAGGGGAAAATCATGTGTGAAGCGGGTCAGGTTGGCGGTGCCGCCGATCATCAGCCGCTCCTCGGTCCGCTCGACGAGCGTCTCCAGCAGGGTGGAGAGCACCGAGGCGACCGTCCCGCGGTCCTCCTGCTCGAAGGCCTCCGGCAGGTCCTGCACCAGCAGCGGGACGTCGGTGAACCGGCGCCCGGTGACCCGGCTGTTGAGCCGGGCGCGGAGGTCGGCGAGGGTGTTCTCGCCGATCGGGGCGGGGCAGTCGATCAGGCGCTGCTCGACCCGGCCGGTGTCGGTGATCAGCACCAGCATCACCCGGGCCGGCGCGAGCGCCAGCAGCTCCACGTGCCGCACCGCCGAACGCGTGAGCGACGGATACTGGACGACCGCGACCTGCCGGGTCAGCTGCGCCAGCAGCCGCACCGTGCGGGCCACCACGTCGTCGAGGTCGACGGCGCCGTCCAGGAAGTTCTGGATGGCGCGCCGCTCGGGCTGGGTCATCGGCTTCACGTCGGCCAGTCGGTCGACGAAGAGCCGGTAGCCCTTGTCGGTGGGGATCCGCCCCGCGCTGGTGTGGGGCTGGGCGATGTAGCCCTCCTCCTCCAGCGCGGACATGTCGTTGCGCACCGTCGCGGGGGACACACCGAGGCTGTGCCGCTCGGTGAGGGCCTTGGAGCCCACCGGCTCCTCGGTCCCGACGTAGTCCTGGACGATGGCGCGCAACACCTGCAGCCTGCGTTCACTCAGCATCGCGCACACCTCCGGATGTCGGCTCGGCCTCACCGCTTCTGCCCCTTGCGTCGACTGGCACTCTGCTTCCGCGAGTGCCAGTCATTACCAGTCAGTGTACGGCCGGAGGGTACGGCGCGGGCAAGGGCGGTCGCCGTGCGGTCCCGATAGCGTCGCCCCATGAGCGTGACCTGGGAAGCCCTTGGTGGAGGGGAAAGTCTCGGCTGGGAGGCGCTGGCCCCCGGTGTGGGGCGGCTGCGGCTGCCCGTCTGGGACTGCACGGTGGGCCTGGTGGCCGGGCCCGACGGGGCGTTGCTGGTGGACGCGGGCTCGAGTGTGGCGGAGGGCACACGGATCCGCCAGGAGGCGGAGGAGTCCCTGGGGGCGGGGCGGCGCGTCACGCATGTGGCCCTCACCCATCCTCACTTCGACCACGTGTTCGGCGCCGGGGTGTTCGCCGGGGCGGAGGTGCACGCCGCGGTCGGCTGCGGCGCGCTGCTGGCCTCCGCCGAGGGACGGGACGCCCTGCGGGCCGACGCGGTGGCGAACGGCCTGACCACGGAGGCGGCGGACACGGCGCTGGAGTCGCTGACCGTGCCGCGGCACGAGGTGCACCACGACCACGTGCTGGAGCTGGGCGGCGGCGTCCGCCCGGTGCTGACCGCCATGGGGCCGGGCCACACCGCGCACGACCTGGCGGTCCTGGTGCCGGGGCCGCGCCCGGTGGTGTTCTGCGGCGACCTGGTCGAGGAGTCCGGCGAACCGCAGGCCGGACAGGACGCGGTGCCCTCCCGCTGGGCGGCGGCCCTCACCCGGCTGCTGGAGCTGGGCGGCGAGGACGCGCTCTACGTGCCCGGGCACGGGGCGGTGGTGGACGCCGCCTTCGTGCGGCGGCAGCGGGAGGAGCTGTCCCGGAGGTTCGGCACGGCCTGGTGAGCCGGTGGGAGGCGGCGGGAGGGCGTGTCGCCTGGGCGAGCCCCGCCGTTTCTCCTATCGTCAGCCGAATGCGCCAGTACTCCCCCGACCTCACGCCGTCGTGGAAGAAGCCCAAGCCGGTACCCGAGGTTCCCGCGGAGCCCGGTCTGGTCGTGGAGGACCCCGCCACCGGGTTCTGCGGGGCCGTGGTGGGCTGCGAGGCCGGCACGGTCACCCTGGAGGACCGGCACGGCAAGCACCGCGTCTTCCCGCTGGCCCCGGCCGCCTTCCTGCTGGAGGGCCGCCCGGTGACCCTGGTCCGCGCCGCCGCGGCCGCCCCGAAGCGCCCCTCGCGCACCGCCTCCGGCTCGATCGCCGTTCCCGGCGCGCGGGCGCGGGTGGCCCGCGCGGGGCGCATCTACGTCGAGGGACGGCACGACGCCGAGCTGGTCGAGAAGGTGTGGGGCGACGACCTGCGCGTCGAGGGCGTGGTCGTGGAGTACCTGGAGGGCGTGGACGACCTGCCGGCCGTGGTCGAGGAGTTCGCCCCGGGCCCCGACGCGCGGCTGGGCGTCCTGGTCGACCACCTGGTGCCCGGCTCCAAGGAGTGGCGCATCGCCGAGGCCGTCACCAGCGACCACGCCCTGGTGGTCGGCCACCCCTACATCGACATCTGGCAGGCCGTGAAGCCCTCCGCGCTGGGCATCGAGGCCTGGCCGGTGATCCCGCGCGGCCAGGACTGGAAGACCGGCGTCTGCCGCGCCCTCGGCTGGCCCGACAACACCGGCGCCGCCTGGCGCCACATCCTCTCCCGGGTCCGCGACTGGAAGGACCTGGAGCCCGAGCTCCTGGGCCGCGTCGAGGAACTGATCGACTTCGTCACGGCCTCGAGTGAGGCCTGACCCCCTCGTACGCCCCGAAGGCCGCCGTCTCCAGTTCGATTCCCAGCGGGCCCACCGGCAGCGGATCGCCGAACTTGGTGATCCGCTGTACCTGGTAGTCGGCGTCCTCGCCCTGTCCTGCCGGCTCGGTGTACAGCACGCAGTGCGCCATGATCGGATCGATGATCAGGTAGCCCGGGACGTCGCCGGCCGCGTAGATCAGCCGCTTGACACCGTAGTCGCGGTCGACGCTGGTCCGGGAGACCACCTCGACCACCAGCGTGATCAGATGCGACGGCAGCAGCCGGCCCGATGCCGGGCCGCGCCCCGCCTCGAGAACCACCAGATCGGGCACCGGCTCGCTGGCCTCCCCGACGATGTCCACGTCCTGTGTCTGCAGGCGTTCCCAGCGGGCGCGGGGAATCTGGTCCTGCACCTCGGTGACGATCCGGTTGTGCACCAGATCGGGGCCGGCCATCATCACGATGTCCCCCCGCAGAAGCTCCGCCTTGGCGCCTTCGGGCGGTTCGAAGTCCGCGAAGAAGTCGGCCATCCCTCGCTCGTCCACAGCGGTCATCTCCGTGAGCCTCCCGGTCCGCCGCGTCGCGCATTGTCAGCGGCAGCTTACGAACAGCGTAGGCACCGGGGGGCCTGACCGCACGGACTCACCCTCACGAGTGGCGGGCCGCTCAGTCCACCAGGTCCCGGACCACCGCGTCGGCCAGGAGGCGGCCGCGCAGGGTCAGCGCGGCGCGGCCGGCGGCGAAGGACTCGGAGCGCAGCAGGCCGTCCGCGAGGGCGCGGTCGGCGGCGGCGCGGCCGGCCGGGCGCAGCAGGTCCAAGGGGACGCCGTCCACCAGCCTCAGCTCCAGCAGGATCCGCTCGACGCGCCGGTCCTCGGCGGAGAGCAGCTCGCGTCCGGCGCCCGGGGAGCGCCCTTCGGCGAGGGCCGCCGCGTAGGCGCCCGGGTGCTTGACGTTCCACCACCGCACGCCCCCGACGTGACTGTGCGCGCCCGGTCCGGCGCCCCACCAGTCGGCGCCGCGCCAGTACAGCTCGTTGTGCAGGCAGCGGGCCGCGTCGGAGGCGGCCCAGTTGGAGACCTCGTACCAGTCGAGCCCGGCCGCCGAGAGCATCTCCTCGGCGATCAGGTAGCGGTCGGCGTGCACGTCGTCGTCGGTCATCGGGACCTCGCCGCGCTTGATGCGGCGGGCCAGCCCGGTGCCGTCCTCGACGATCAGCGCGTACGCCGAGACGTGGTCGGGACCGGCGCCCAGCGCGGCCTCCAGCGAGGCGCGCCAGTCGTCGTCGGACTCCCCCGGCGTGCCGTAGATCAGGTCCAGGTTGACGTGCTCGAACCCGGCCGCGCGCGCCTCGGCGACGCACTGCTCGGGGCGGCCGGGGGTGTGGGTGCGGTCGAGGATGCGCAGCACGTGGGGGCGGGCGGACTGCATGCCGAAGGAGATCCGGTTGTAGCCGCCCTCGCGCAGCTCCGCGAGGTAGGCCGGGTCCACGGTCTCCGGGTTGGCCTCGGTGGTGACCTCGGCGTCCTCGGCGAGGCCGAACTCCTGGCGGACCGCGTCCAGCATCCGCACCAGGTCGCCGGCCGCCAGCAGGGTGGGGGTGCCGCCGCCGACGAAGACGGTGCGCACCGGGCGGGGGTCGTCGCCCAGCACCTTGCGGGCCAGGCGGACCTCCTCGGCGAGAGTGTCCGCGTAGTTGTCGCGGGAGGCGAGCACGCCGCCGCTGCCGCGCAGCTCGGTGGCGGTGTAGGTGTTGAAGTCGCAGTACCCGCAGCGGGTCGCGCAGTACGGGACGTGCAGGTAGAACCCGAGGGGACGCTCCGGGGCGCCCTCGAGGGCGGAGGCCGGCAACGCGCCGTCGGCGGGGACGGGCTCGCCGTCGGGGAGTGCGGAAGGCATGAGGACCATTGTCCCCCACCTCGGAGGAAGCCCGGGAAGCCCGAACGCCCCGGCCTCCGGACCGCCTGGGGAAGGCGGCACGGGGGCCGGGGCGCTGAAAAGGGTGCCGGGTCCGTACCCGCGTGGCGAACGCAGGCCGCGTACGGACCCTTGGTGCCGGTCGGGAGCGGATGAGAGAGGGCCCGCTCTGGGTCCTACCGGCGGTCGTTCAGTCGTTCAGATCACAAACGGACCGAGGCGGTTCAGCCCTGGAGGCCGGCGACCTTGGAAGCAAGCGCCGACTTCTTGTTGGCGGCCTGGTTCTTGTGGATGACGCCCTTGGAGACGGCCTTGTCCAGCTGACGCGCAGCGGCGCGCTGGTACTCGGTCGCCTTCTCGGTGTCACCCGCGGCAGCGGCCTCGCGGGCCTTGCGGATCGCGGTCTTCAGAGAGGACTTGACGGCCTTGTTGCGCAGCCGGGCCTTCTCGTTGGTCTTGTTCCGCTTGATCTGGGACTTGATGTTCGCCACGAAGGAGCCTTTTCAGGTTCTTGGCACACGAGGCCGAGGCCTCGCGGGCCGTGTGATTTTCTTGGGTGAGCCTCCGCGCACAGGCATGACACGCGGGCATGGAGACACAGCCACCCAGGCTACCAGTCGCCCGACGAGCGGCCCAAACCCGTCACAGGGGCCGGGCCATGGGACGATGGAGGCTGCGTACAGATCCGACCCGAGGCATAAGGCGCCTCAAGAGACAGGACCCTGCGTGCCCGCGACCCCTAACAATGTGCCCGAGCCGAGCCGTACCGACCCGGCTCTGATCCGCAACTTCTGCATCATCGCGCACATCGACCACGGCAAGTCCACGCTCGCCGACCGGATGCTCCAGCTGACCGGCGTCGTCGAGCAGCGGCAGATGCGCGCCCAGTACCTCGACCGCATGGACATCGAGCGTGAGCGCGGCATCACGATCAAGTCCCAGGCGGTGCGCCTGCCGTGGGCCCCGAGGAACGGGGAGCAGCAGAACCCGACGCACATCCTGAACATGATCGACACTCCCGGGCACGTCGACTTCACCTACGAGGTGTCCCGGTCCCTGGCCGCCTGCGAGGGCACCGTCCTGCTCGTCGACGCCGCCCAGGGCATCGAGGCGCAGACGCTCGCCAACCTGTACCTGGCGATGGAGAACGACCTCGCGATCATCCCGGTGCTGAACAAGATCGACCTGCCGGCCGCGCAGCCCGAGAAGTTCTCCGAGGAGCTCGCCAACCTGATCGGCTGCGACCCCTCCGACGTGCTGAAGGTCTCCGCGAAGACCGGTGTGGGCGTCGAGGACCTGCTGGACCGCGTGGTCGAGCGCATCCCGGCCCCGGTCGGCGTCAAGGACGCCCCGGCCCGCGCGATGATCTTCGACTCGGTCTACGACTCGTACCGCGGCGTGGTCACCTACGTCCGGGTGATCGACGGCCAGCTCAACAAGCGCGAGCGCATCCGGATGATGTCGACCGGCGCCACGCACGAGCTGCTGGAGATCGGCACCAACTCGCCCGAGATGCTGCCGGCCGACGGCCTGGGCGTCGGCGAGGTGGGCTACCTGATCACCGGCGTGAAGGACGTCCGCCAGTCCAAGGTCGGTGACACGGTCACCACCCTGAACAAGGGCGCCACCGAGGCGCTGGGCGGCTACAAGGACCCGAAGCCGATGGTGTTCTCGGGTCTGTACCCGCTGGACGGCTCGGACTACCCGCTGCTGCGTGACGCGCTGGACAAGCTCCAGCTCAACGACGCGGCGCTGGTCTACGAGCCGGAGACCTCCGCGGCCCTGGGCTTCGGCTTCCGCGTCGGCTTCCTCGGCCTGCTCCACCTGGACGTGATCCGCGAGCGCCTGGAGCGCGAGTTCGGCCTCGACCTGATCGCCACCGCCCCCAACGTGGTCTACCGCGTGGTCATGGAGGACGGCAGCGAGCACGTCGTCACCAACCCGAGCGAGTTCCCCGAGGGCAAGATCAACGACGTGTACGAGCCGGTCGTGCGCGCCACGATCCTCGCGCCGTCGGAGTTCATCGGCGCGATCATGGAGCTGTGCCAGACCCGTCGCGGCACGCTGCTCGGCATGGACTACCTCTCCGAGGACCGCGTGGAGATCCGGTACACGCTGCCGCTCGCGGAGATCGTCTTCGACTTCTTCGACCAGCTGAAGTCCAAGACCCGCGGTTACGCCTCGCTGGACTACGAGCCCACCGGCGAGCAGACGTCCAGCCTGGTCAAGGTGGACATCCTGCTGCACGGCGACAAGGTGGACGCCTTCTCGGCGATCACCCACAAGGACGCGGCGTACGCGTACGGCGTGCGGCTGGTCGCCAAGCTGCGCGAGCTCATCCCCCGGCAGGCCTTCGAGGTGCCGATCCAGGCCGCCGTCGGCTCCCGCGTGATCGCCCGCGAGACCATCCGCGCCATCCGCAAGGACGTCCTCGCCAAGTGCTACGGCGGTGACATCTCCCGGAAGCGGAAGCTGCTGGAGAAGCAGAAGGAGGGCAAGAAGCGGATGAAGATGGTGGGTTCCGTGGAGGTTCCCCAGGAGGCCTTCATCGCCGTGCTCTCCAGCGACGACAGCGCGTCGTCCGGCAAGGGGAAGAAGTAGGCCGGAAGTAGACCGGGAGTCCGTCGAGTTGCGGAACCCGGAGTCCCGCCGAAGGGCCCGTCGCGTCGCCGCGGCGGGCCCTTCGGCGTCGCGCGGCCGGAAGAACTGCACAAATGCCTGGCCGTAGCCTCTTACATACCGCAGGGTCGGCCCTTACCCTGATGCCGTCTCCTCAGTTACTCGCGAGTTAAGCAGGGACACGCGAGGCCGTTCAGCCGTTCATCAGCCAGCAGCAAACCAGCCAGCCGCACCAGCAGCCGTCAGTAGTGGCCGAGCCGGCCGCACGTACTGCGGGCGGGCCCCGGAGGATTGTCGTGAGCGACACACAGACCCTGATCGATAACCGTCCGCCGAGTGTGGCGAACCTGTTCCTGGAGCGCGTGGAGGCCACGCCGGACACCGAGGCGTACCGCTACCCGGTGCCGTCCGCCGGGCAGGGCCCCGACGAGTGGACGTCGCTCAGCTGGAAGCAGTCCGCCGACCGCGTGTTCTCCATCGCGGCGGGCCTGATCGACCTGGGCGTCGCCCCGGAGGAGCGGGTCGCGCTGGCGGCGGCGACCCGCGTCGAGTGGATCCTCGCCGACCTCGGCATCCTCTGCGCGGGCGCGGCCACCACCACGGTGTACCCCTCGACCAACGCCGAGGAGTCGGCGTTCATCCTCTCCGACTCCGGCAGCAAGGTCCTGATCGCCGAGGACGCCTCGCAGGTGGCCAAGGCGCTGGAGAAGAAGGACGAGCTGCCCTCGCTCACCCACATCGTGGTGATCGACCCGGCGGGCGTGGAGACGAACGAGACCGTCCTGACCCTGGAGGAGCTCGAGCGGCGCGGCGCGGCCCGTCTGGAGAAGTCCCCCGAGCTGGTCAAGGAGCGGGTCTCCGCGATCACCAAGGACCAGCTGGCCACCCTGATCTACACCTCCGGCACCACCGGCCGCCCCAAGGGCGTGCGCCTGCCGCACGACAACTGGTCGTACATGGCGAAGGCGATCGCCGCCACCGGTCTGGTCACCACGGAGGACGTGCAGTACCTGTGGCTGCCTCTGGCGCACGTCTTCGGCAAGGTGCTGCTCTCCAGCCAGATCGAGGTCGGTCACGTCACAGCCGTCGACGGCCGGGTCGACAAGATCATCGAGAACCTGCCGGTGGTGAAGCCGAGCTACATGGCGGCCGTCCCCCGCATCTTCGAGAAGGTCTACAACGGCGTGGCCGCCAAGGCCCGCGCGGGCGGCGGCGCCAAGTACAAGATCTTCCAGTGGGCCGCCGGGATCGCCCGCGAGTACGGCAAGGTCACCCAGGAGAACTACCGTCGCACCGGCAACGCGACCGCGCCGTTCGGCCTCTCCCTCAAGCACGAGGTCGCCGACCTGCTGGTCTACAAGAAGATCCGCGAGGCCTTCGGCGGCAACCTGCGCGCCTGCATCTCCGGTTCTGCGGCGCTCGCCCCGGAGATCGGCTACTTCTTCTCCGGCGCCGGCGTGCACATCCTGGAGGGCTACGGCCTGACCGAGTCCTCGGCCGCCTCCTTCGTGAACCCGGGCGAGGCCTACCGCACCGGCACGGTGGGCAAGCCGCTGCCCGGCACCGAGGTCCGCATCGCCGACGACGGCGAGATCCTGCTGCGCGGCCCCGGCATCATGCAGGGCTACCACAACCTGCCGGACAAGACCGCCGAGGTCCTGGAGGAGGACGGCTGGTTCCACACCGGCGACATCGGCGAGCTCTCCACCGACGGGTACCTGCGGATCACCGACCGCAAGAAGGACCTGATCAAGACCTCGGGCGGCAAGTACGTCGCCCCGGCCGAGGTCGAGGGCCAGTTCAAGGCGATCTGCCCCTACGTCTCCAACATCCTGGTGCACGGCGCCTCGCGCAACTACTGCACGGCGCTGATCGCCCTGGAGGAGGCCGCCCTGATGGGCTGGGCCGCGGAGAACGGGCTGGGCGGCAAGTCCTACGCGGAGGTCGTCGCGGCGCCGGAGACGGTCGCCATGGTCGAGGGCTACGTGAAGCAGCTCAACGAGGGCCTTCAGCGCTGGCAGACCGTCAAGCAGTTCCGGCTCCTGCCGCGTGACCTCGACGTGGAGCACGGCGAGATCACGCCGAGCCTGAAGCTGAAGCGGCCGGTGGTGGAGCGGGAGTACGCGCACCTCATCGAGGAGATGTACGCGGGCGCGCGCGAGGCGTGACGCACCGGGCGTGACGGTGCCGGGCGTGACGCGCGAGGCGTCGTGACGCACCGGGCGTCACGCGCGAGCCGTACCGGCGTGACACGCGAACGGCGGCGGGCCACCGGGGATCCTTCCCGGTGGCCCGCCGCCGTTGCGTGCGGCGCGGGCCGCTCTGCGCTCTCAGTTCCGGCCGCGGGAGCGGGCGGCGCGGGCGATGGTGACGACGGCCTTCTCCAGCGCGTACTCGGGGTCGGCGCCGGCTCCCTTGACCGCGCCGTCCGCCTCGGCGACGGCGCGCAGGGCGACGGAGACGCCGTCCTCGCTCCAGCCGCGCATCTGCTGGCGCACCCGGTCGATCTTCCACGGCGGCATGCCGAGCTCCCTGGCCAGGTCGGCGGGGCGGCCGCCGCGGGCGGAGAGCAGCTTGCCGATGGCCCGCACGCCCTGGGCGAGCGCGCTGGTGATGAGGACGGGCGCGACACCGGTGGACAGCGACCACCGCAGCGCCTCCAGCGCCTCGGCCGCCCGCCCCTCGACGGCCCGGTCGGCCACGGTGAAGCTGGAGGCCTCGGCGCGGCCCGTGTAGTACCGGCCCACGACCTCCTCGTCGACGGTGCCGTCGATGTCGGCGACCAGCTGGGAGACGGCCGAGGCCAGCTCCCTCAGGTCGCTGCCGAGCGCGTCGACCAGCGCCTGGCAGGCCTCGGGAGTGGCGGAGCGCCCGGCGGCGCGGAACTCGCCGCGCACGAAGGCGAGCCGGTCGGCCGGCTTGGTCATCTTGGGGCAGGCGACCTCTCGGGCCCCCGCCTTGCGGGCCGCGTCGAGCAGGCCCTTGCCCTTGGCGCCGCCCGCGTGGACCAGCACCAGGGTGATCTCCTCGGCGGGCGAGGAGAGGTACGCCTTGACGTCCTTGACGGTGTCCGCGGAGAGGTCCTGGGAGTTGCGGACCACCACGACCTTGCGCTCGGCGAACAACGAGGGGCTGGTCAGCTCGGCGAGGGTGCCGGGCTGCAGCTGGTCCGGGGTGAGGTCGCGGACGTCGGTGTCCGCGTCGGCGGCGCGGGCCGCGGCGACCACCTCCCGCACGGCGCGGTCGAGGAGGAGATCCTCCTGGCCCACGGCCAGGGTGACCGGCGCGAGGAGATCGTCTTGAGCTGTTTTCCTGGCCATCGGCTCCAGCATCCCACGCGCCGCCGACAGCCCGGGCCGGGCGGCCGGGGCCGCCCGTCCGGTCACGGTTCCTCGCGCCAGCCGTCCCACTCACCGGCGAACTCGTCGAGGGCGGCGGGGTCCAGCTCCTCGCTCTCGTCGGCCAGCACGATCAGCCACTGGGCGTCCTCGGCATCGTCCTCGCCGGCCAGGGCGTCCCGGACGATCCGCGGTTCCTCGTCCACCCCGAAGCGGTCGCCGAGGGCCTCGGCCGCCTCCTGTGCCGCGTCACGGTCGGGGAACACCAGCACGTGTCTCACATCGCTCACGCGGACATTTTGCGACATGCCCCGCCGGGCCCCCGCCCCGCCCCCGCCCCTCAGCTCTTGGGGACGACCTGGATGTCCATCTCGATCCGGATGCTCGGGCCGACGGCCGCGATGCCCCGGGCCAGCATGGCCTGCCAGGTGATCGTGAAGTCGTCCCGGTGCAGTTCGGTGCTCGCCCGGCAGGCGGCCCG
This sequence comes from Streptomyces sp. NPDC002734, assembly GCF_040295685.1. Taxonomy (NCBI): domain Bacteria; kingdom Bacillati; phylum Actinomycetota; class Actinomycetes; order Kitasatosporales; family Streptomycetaceae; genus Streptomyces; species Streptomyces sp. NPDC002734. Next base: position 50,435 of record NZ_JBEOVU010000013.1, on the reverse strand, counting down.
GGTCTCGCCCTCCACCCCGGTCCCGACGCCCAGGTACTCGGTGTCGAGGGTGACGGTGCGGGTGACGCCGTGCAGCGAGAGGGCCCCGGTCACGTGCCAGCGGGAGCCGCCCCGGTGGACGAACCGGTCGCTGTAGAACTCCATCGTCGGGTAGTTGGCGACGTCGAGGAAGTCCGCGGAGCGCAGGTGGTCGTCGCGCATCCGGACCGCCGTGTTGATGGAGGCGGCGTTGATCACGACGTGCATGGCCGACCGGTCCATGGTCTCGCCGATCCGCAGCGCCCCGGCGAAGGAGTCGAAGCGGCCGTGGACCCGCGCCAGGCCGATGTGGCGGGCCGTGAAGGCGATGGTGCTGTGGCCCGGGTCCAGCTCCCACTCGCCGGGGCGCGGCAGCTCGGGCGGCGGGGCCACCTCGAGCCGGATGTCGCCCAGCGCGGCGAGCTGGTCCTCGAGCACCTGGACCGTCGACCGGTACGGCAGGAAACCCTCCGCGGACACGGCGACCCGGTACTCGCCCGGCGGGACCGCGGCGAGGAAGCTCCCGAACGGGTCGGTGCCGCCGCCCACCGCCTTGCGGCCGAGCGAGTCGGTGAGCGTGAACTCGGCCCCGCCGACGACCTCGTTGACGGGGTCGATCACCCGGCCGACCACGACACCGGCCTGGGAGGGTATGCGCAGGGCGGACAGGACGCCGGTGCCGGTCGTCCGGTGGGTCCTGCCGGTCAGCCAGCGGATCATCGGCGTCGGCCTCTCTGCGCCGCGGGGCGGGTACTTCTCGGTAACATGCGGGTCCTCCTGTGATGATCGGGCTCGTGCGGGTGGGGCTGCTCGTGCGGGTGTGGCTCGTGCTGGTGGGGCTCGTACGGGTGGGGCTGCTCGTCCCGTGTGGTGTGTACGGGTCGGGCCGGTACGGGTCGGGCACGGTGAGAACGCCCTCCGGGGTGCCGGACCCCGGTGGGTGGCGCTCGGGTGCCGGTCGCCCCGCCGCGCGGGATCCCCGCGGGTGGCGCGGGGCCTTGGTGCGGGGCCCGGGGTCAGCCGGGTCCGGCCGTGGCGGCCCGGAGGCCGCCCTTGTCGCCGACGACCGCCAGCGCTCCGTCCCGGTCGGTCCGCAGCACCAGGGCTCCGCGGGCACGCAGCGCCGCCACGGTGGACGGTGCGGGATGCCCGTAGGAGTTGTCCCTGCCGCAGCTGATCAGGGCCAGGCGCGGCGTCAGACGGCGCATCAGTCCGGTGTCCTGATGCGGCGATCCGTGGTGGGCGACCTTGAGGACGTCCACCCCGCCCGGTCCGGCGAGGAGGGGCGAGGCGGCCAGAGCGCGCTGGGCCGGGGGTTCCAGGTCCCCGAGCAACAGCAGTCGCAGGCCGGCGGTCCGCACCAGCAGGGTGACGCTGGCGTCGTTCGGGGTGAGCGCCCCGGAGTCCGCCGCCGAGGGGTGGGGGGCGGCCGCGGGCCAGACTACTCGCCACCGCAGCCGCCCGGTATGCCGTTCCTGTCCGGCGAGGGCCTGTGTGACGGGGATCGCAGCCCGGGCGGCGGTGCGGTGCACGAAGGCCGCCTGGTCGACGGGGTCCGGGAGCCCGGTGACCGCGATCTCTCCCACCGCGCGGCCGCGCAGCACCCCCGGCAGGCCCGCCACGTGGTCGGCGTGGAAGTGGGTGAGCACCACCAGCGGGATCCGCCGGACGCCCAGCGTCCGCAGGCACCGGTCGACCGGTTCGGGCTCCGGGCCCGCGTCGACCACGACCGCGGCGCCGGCCCCGGCGTTCAGGACCAGGGCGTCGCCCTGCCCGACGTCGCAGACCACCATCCGCCAGTGCGGTGGCGGCCATCCGGTGACCAGCCGGGTCACCTGGGGCGGCCGCAGCACCGCGAGCACCAGCAGCAGACCGCACCCCGCCCACAGCAGCGGACGCCCGGGCAGCCGGCGCGCCATCGGCAGCACGGCCAGGGTGACGGCCGCCAGCAGCGCGGCCCCGCCCCAGCCCTCGGGCCAGTCCACCCCGGCGCCCGGCAGCCCCGCCCCGGCCCGCGCCACGTCCACCACCCACCCGGCGGGCCATCCCGCGCACCGGGCCAGCAGCCGTGCCACCGGTATGGCGAACGGCGCGGTGAGCAGCGTGGCGAAGCCCAGGACGGTGGCGGGGGCGATCGCGAACTCGGTGAGGAGGTTGCAGGGCACCGCGACCAGGCTGACCCGCCCGGAGAACACCACGACCACCGGGGCGCACACCGCCTGCGCCGCGGCGGCCGCGCCGAGCGCCTCGGCGAGCCGGGAAGGGACCCCGCGGCGGCGCAGCGCCTCGCTCCAGCGCGGGGCGAGGAGCAGCAGCGAGCCGGTGGCCAGCACGGACAGCAGGAAGCCCGGGCTGCGGGCGAGCCAGGGGTCGTACAGCACCAGCAGCAGCACGGCGGCGGCCAGCGCCGGGACCATCGCCCTCCGCCGACCCGTCGCCAGGGCGAGCAGCACCACCGCCCCGCAGGCGGCGGCCCGCAGCACGCTGGGGTCGGGACGGCAGACCACCACGAAGCCGAGGGTGAGCGCGCCGCCGAGGACGGCGGTGGACCGCAGGGTGAGGCCCAGCCGGGGCGCCAGTCCACGGCGTTCGGCGCGCTGGGCGGTGCCGGGCGGGCCGAGCAGCAGGGCCAGCAGGATCGTGAGGTTGGAGCCGCTGACGGCGAGGACATGGGCGAGGTCGGTCTCCTGGAAGACGTGGTCGAGCTCCGGGGTGATGCGGGAGGTGTCCCCGACGACGAGGCCCGGCAGCAGGGCGCGGGCGTCCGGTGCGAGGCCGTCGGTGGCCTCGCGCAGTCCGGCCCGCAGGCGGCCGGCGGTCCGCTGGGCCCGGTCGGGGCCGGCGACCACGCGTGGGGCGCGACCGCCGCGGCTCCTGAGCACCGCCGCGAACCGGTCGCCGCCGGAACGGGCGGGCGCGAGGCGGCCGGTGACGGTGAGACGGGTGGACGGCAGCAGGGCGAGCCACCGGGCGCGCGCCTCGCCCGGGTCCGCGAGCAGCAGCACGGGGGTGTGCAGGGCCGCCGCCTGCCCGGACGGCCCGTCCAGGCGGCGGATCTCCGCGTCGACGAGAACGGTGGGCGGCACGGAGCGGTTTCCGGTCACCCGGGGACGCGCGAGGCGAGGGTCGGAGGTGAGCAGCACCTCGGCGGTCACGGTGGCCTCACGGTCGGCGAGGGCCGGCACGGGACCGCTGCGCAACTGCGCGCCGTGCAGCCCCGCGGAGGCGGCGGCCCCGGCCGCGCAGAGCAGCACCGCGGCCACCGTCACCCGCGGCCCGGGCCGCGTGGCCGAGGGGGACGACGGGGACGATGCGGCCGACGGGGCCGACGGGGCCGACGAGGACCACGGGGACCACGCGGCCACGGGGGCCGACTCCGTGGAGAGCTGCCCGAGCTGCGTCGCGGGGGCCCCGGGTCGCCTCCCGGGTGCTCCGGCCCACCTCACGGCGGGTCCTGGCCCCGTCGCGACGTGGTCCGGCGTTCGCGGGCTGCCCCGGGCGCGGAGCAGGGCCAGGGCGGTCACCAGCCCGGCCACGGCCACCGCCCAGGCGACCGCCGTCGGCGCGGGCAGGGTGACGGCGGCGGTCCCCCAGGCGGCCAGTGCCGGGCCGACCAGCCGGAGGTCCACGGGGCCTTCCTGCCGCGGGTGCGAGGCGCCCCGGGGTCCGGCCTCGGCGTGGGCGGGCGCGCGCTCCGTCACCCGGGCCGTGCCGGTCACGGCCGGACCAGGTCGCGCAGGTCGGCGAAGCGCCGGTCGCCGATGCCGTTGACCTCACGCAGCTCCTCCACCGAGCGGAACCCGCCGGAGCTGGTGCGGTGGTCGACGATGTGCTGGGCCAGTACCGGGCCCACGCCGGGCAGCGCGTCCAGCTGCTCCACGGTGGCGGTGTTCAGCGACACAGGGGCGGCGGGGCCGGGGGCTCCCGCGGCGGGCGCCGGGCCGGAGGCGGGCGGCGCGGCCCCCGGCGGCGGGTCGATGCCGACCAGCAGTTGCTCGCCGTCGACCAGGAACCGGGCCCGGTTGAGCGCGCCCGTGTCCGCTCCCGGCCGCACCCCGCCCGCGGCCCGCAGCGCGTCCGCCACCCGGGATCCGGCGGGCAGGCTGTGCACCCCGGGGTCACGGACCTTGCCCCCGACGTCCACCACGATCGGCGGAGCCGTGGCCGGCCCTGACGCGGCGGCGGGCCGGGGCCGGAACGGGCTCGGTTCGGCCCCCGTGACACTGCTCGGCGGAGCCACCGGCCGGGGCCGGGCCGCCAGGTGGTGCTGGAGGGCGAGGGCCACCGCGAGGGCCAGCAGCGCGGCGAGGGCGACGACGCCTCGCCGGTGCAGCGCGCAGGTCGCCCGCAGCCACGGCGGCAGCCGGTCCCGCACCGCCTCCAGCCGGTCGGCGAACGCCCGCCCCGCCTCGGGCCCGGTCTCCTGCGCGGGCGACGCCAGGACGGGCTCCGGAAGGGGCGCCGGGACGGACTCCGGGACGGGCGGAACCGCAGCGGTCCCGGGCGACGCCGCGAACAGCGCCGCCGCCCGGTGCCGCGTGACCTCCGCCGCCTCGGGGGTGCGCCGGTGCCGTCCTCGTCCGTGACCCCCGCTCGCCCCGGCGGCGGTCCCCGGACGGGAGGGGGTAGGGGGCATCGCGCGGAGGGCGGCGGGGCCCCTCCCAGGGGGCGGTGCACCGCGGGCCTCGCGAGGAGCCGTCCCGGGTCCCGGTTCGGGTTCCGCCCACCACGGCCGCCGGGCGGCCCGCATCGCCGCGTCCCCTCCCCCGGGGGCCCGCCCGGACAGCGGCACGGTTCCCTGCCCGGACGGCCGCGGCACGGTCCCGGACGGCCGCTGCACGGTCCTGGCCGCCGGTGGTGCCCCGCCGGGCCCCGGCGACCGGGGCAGAGGCCGCTGTCCCGGCGGCGAGGCGCCCAGGTCCCGATACGGCGCGGTCCCCGGAGCCGGTCCCGGGGCCGATCGTGGAGCCGGTCCTGGAGCGGGTCCCGGTGTTCGTCCCGGGGCGGCCCGGGACGACAGGCATCGCACAGCCGAGAACCCGTCAGCCGCGGCCGGACGCGGCCCCTCGGAGGCGGCGCCAGGAACCGCAGCGGCAGCGCGCGGCATCGGGAAGGAACGAGAGCTGTGGAGTGAGGTTCCCGTGGTCATGGGCCCAGGATCCGCCGATACCGCACATCGTGATGATCAAGGTCGAAACCTGTGGACAACCACCCCGGCTGTGGACAACCGCGTCACCCCCAGGAGAGCACCGCGGGGAGAGCACCGCGAGGAGATCACCGCGGGGAGATCACCGCGGGGAGATCACCACGGCCAGCAGCCCCGGCCCCGTGTGCGCCCCGATGACCGCGCCCACCTCGCTGACGTGCAGGTCGGCGAGGCGCGGGACCCGGGCGCGGAGCCGGTCGGCGAGGGCGAGGGCCCGCTCGGGGGCCGCCAGGTGGTGCACCGCCATGTCGACCTCGGCCGCGCCCGCCCGCTCGGCGGCGATCTCCTCCAGCCGCCCGATGGCCCGGGACGCCGTGCGCACCTTCTCCAGCGGCTCGATGCGCCCGTCGGTCAGCTGCAGCAGCGGCTTGACGGCCAGCGCGGACCCGAAGAATGCCTGTGCGGCCCCGATGCGGCCGCCACGCCGCAGGTACTCCAGCGTGTCGACGTACAGGAACGCCGACGTCGCCTCGGCCCGCTTCTCCGCGGCCGCGACCACCTCGTCGACGCCGCCGCCCGCCTCCGCCGTCTCGGCGGCCGCCAGGGCGCAGAAGCCGAGCGCCATCGCCACCATCCCGGTGTCGACGACGCGCACCGGCACCGGAGCCTGCCGCGCGGCCAGCACGGCGGCGTCGTAGGTGCCGGAGAACTCGGCGGACAGGTGGAGCGAGACGATCGCCGAGGCTCCCGTCTCCGCGATCCGCCGGTAGGTCTCGGCGAAGGTCTCGGGGCTGGGCCGCGAGGTGGTGACCGGAAGCTTCCTGCGCAGCGACTCGGCGAGCGAGCGTGCGGAGATCTCGGTGCCCTCCTCCAGCGCCCGGTTGCCGAGGACCACGGTCAGCGGGACGGAGGTGATGCCGTGCCGGGCCGTCGTCCTGGGCGGCAGGTAGGCCGTGGAATCGGTGACGATCGCGACATGGCGGGACATGGCTTGGAGGTTACCTGCCGTACTCCCCGCCCGGCATGCCACCCCGGTGACAGCGGCGTTACCGCGTCCGGGCCGGACGGGTCGTCCGGCCCGCGGGGGCCGCACGGGTCAGGTGGTGCTCTCGGGTCGCGCCTGGCGCTGCTTCTCCCACGGGTTGGGGGTGCGCGGCCGCGACGGGTCGAGGGCGGCCGGGCCGGTCCTCGGGTCGGGGGCCGGCCGGCGGGCGGCCCGCGGGTCCGGAGTCCTCTCGCGGCGCGCCCCGGGGTCCTGCCGCCGCTCGCGGCCGGCGGACGGCTCCGGGGCCGCTTCCGGCGCCTCGGCCCGGTCCCAGTGCCGCAGGGCGCCGGCCTCGACGTCGATCTGGGCGCTCAGGGTGTCCAGGTCGTCGGCGGCGAACCGGTGCGCCCGGTCCAGGGCGGCCCAGCGCAGGGCGTCGGCGGAGCTGACGATGCGGTCGGTGCGCTGGCGCAGACCGGGCAGCCGGTCGGCGAGGGTGGCGCGGTCGGGGTCGGACTCCAGCCGCTTCAGGTCGGCATCCAGCTCACGGCCGTGGACGCTCAGCCGGTCGAACAGGGCGGCCGACTCCGCCAGCGAGCCGTCCTCCGGGGAGCCCGCCTCCAGCGCCTGCTGGGTGGCGCGCAGCGAGGTGCGCAGCTTGAGGCGCAGCTCGGCGACCTCCCCCGCCGGCCCGGGACGGCCCAGCGAGCGGGCCCGCAGCGTGGTGTCCTCGACCGTGCGGCGCGCCTGGGTGATGGTGCGGTCCACGCCACGCCGGGCGGCGCCGACGGCCTTCACCGTGCCCCACACCGCCAGTGAGACCAGCAGCACGAAGATCACCGCGATCACCGCAAGGATCACATCCACCGCAGTTCCTCCTTCGCGCCCGGCCGTCCGGTGAGGGAGTACGTCCTCTCCCCACTCTCCCACGGTAAACGCCAGGGGCAGGCCCCGAGTTCCGCGGAACCCCGGTCCTGCCCCTGATCCTTCCCCGGTTCCGCAGGCCCTGCGTCCCCTAGGGGACCGGCTGCCCGCCCGGGCGGCGACTACGCCGGGACGATGTTCACCAGCTTGGGTGCGCGGACGATCACCTTGCGCACGCCGGCCCCGGCCAGCGCCGCGACGACCTTCTCGTCGGCCAGGGCGATCTTCTCCAGCTCCGCCTCGGAGACGGACGGCGACACCTCCAGGCGGGCCTTGACCTTGCCCTTGATCTGCACGACGCAGGTCACCGTCTCGTCGACCAGGTAGGCCGGGTCGGCCACCGGGAAGTCCTGGTGGACGACCGAGCCGGTGTGGCCCAGGCGGCGCCACAGCTCCTCGGCGATGTGCGGGGCCAGCGGGGCGATCATCAGCACCAGCGGCTCGGCCACCGACCGCGGCAGGGCGCCGCCGGACTTGGTCAGGTGGTTGTTCAGCTCGGTGATCTTGGCGATGGCGGTGTTGAACCGCATGCCCTCCAGGTCCTGGCGGACGCCGTCGACGGCCTTGTGCAGGGCCCGCAGGGTGTCCTGGTCGGGCTCGGCGTCGTCGGCCACGGTGACCTCGCCGGTCGCCTCGTCGACGATGTTGCGCCACACCCGCTGCAGCAGGCGGTACTGGCCGACGACCGCGCGGGTGTCCCACGGGCGGGACACGTCCAGCGGGCCCATCGCCATCTCGTACAGGCGCAGGGTGTCGGCGCCGTACTCGGCGCAGATCTCGTCGGGCGTGACGGCGTTCTTCAGGGACTTGCCCATCTTGCCCAGCACCCGGGAGACCTTCTCGCCCTGGTACCAGTAGGCGCCGTCGCGCTCCTCCACCTCGGCGGCCGGCACGGCGATGCCCCGGCTGTCGCGGTAGACGAAGGCCTGGATCATGCCCTGGTTGAACAGCTTGTGGAAGGGCTCCGCCGAGGAGACGTACCCCAGGTCGAACAGGACCTTCGACCAGAACCGCGCGTACAGCAGGTGCAGCACCGCGTGCTCGGCGCCGCCCACGTACAGGTCGACACCGCCGTGCGGCATGCCCTCGCGCGGGCCCATCCAGTACTGCTCGATCGCCGGGTCGACCAGCTTCTCGTCGTTGTGCGGGTCCAGGTACCGCAGCTCGTACCAGCAGGAGCCGGCCCAGTTGGGCATGGTGTTGGTCTCGCGGCGGTACTTCTTCGGCCCGTCGCCCAGGTCCAGGGTGACGTTGACCCAGTCCTCGTCGCGGGACAGCGGAGTCTCCGGCCGGGTGTCCGCGTCGTCCGGGTCGAAGGTGCGCGGCGAGTAGTCGTCGACCTCCGGCAGCTCCAGCGGCAGCATCGACTCGGGCAGCGGGTGCGCCACGCCGTCCTCGTCGTAGACGATCGGGAAGGGCTCGCCCCAGTACCGCTGGCGGCTGAACAGCCAGTCGCGCAGGCGGTAGTTGATCGTGCCCTCGCCGATGCCCCGCTCGGCCAGCCAGGCGGTGATCCTGGCCTTGGCCTCGACGACGCCCAGGCCGTCCACGGAGACGTCCTCGCTCGCCGAGTTGATCAGCTTCGCGTCGTAGGAGGCGAACGCCTCGTCCCAGTCGGCCGGGTCGGTGGAGCGGCCGTCGGTGGGCTCGACCACGCAGCGCATCGGCAGGTCGAAGGCGCGGGCGAAGGCGAAGTCGCGGCTGTCGTGGGCCGGGACGGCCATGATCGCGCCGGTGCCGTAGCCCATCAGCACGTAGTCGGCGATGAAGACGGGGATCCGCTCGCCGTTGACCGGGTTGGTCGCGAAGACGCCGGTGAAGACGCCGGTCTTGTCCTTCGCCTCGGCCTGGCGCTCGACGTCCGACTTGGACGCGGCCTGCGCGCGGTAGGCGGCGACGGCCTCGGCCGGGGTGGCGTGACCGCCGGTCCATGCCTCGCGGGTGCCCTCCGGCCAGGCGGCCGGGGTGAACTTCTCCACCAGCGGGTGCTCCGGCGCCAGCACCATGTAGGTGGCGCCGAACAGCGTGTCCTGGCGGGTGGTGAAGACCGTGATCGCGGCGGCTTCGCCTTCGGCGGCGACGGGGAAGTCGACGCGGGCGCCCTCGGAGCGGCCGATCCAGTTGCGCTGCTGCAGCTTGATCGCCTCGGGCCAGTCCAGCCCGTCCAGGTCGTCCAGCAGGCGGTCCGCGTAGGCGGTGATGCGCATGTTCCACTGGCGCAGCTTGGCCTTGAAGACGGGGAAGTTGCCGCGCTCGGAACGGCCGTCGGCGGTGACCTCCTCGTTGGCCAGCACGGTGCCCAGGCCGGGGCACCAGTTGACCGGCGCGTCCGAGGCGTAGGCCAGGCGGTACTCGCTCAGCAGGTCGGCGCGCTCGACGGCGGACAGCTCGGACCAGGCACGGCCGCCGGGAACCGCACGCTCGCCGCTCTCGAACTGCGCGACCAGCTCGGACACCGGGCGGGCCTTGCCGGCCTCGGTGTCGTACCAGGAGTTGAAGATCTGCAGGAAGATCCACTGGGTCCAGCGGTAGTACTCCGGGTCGATCGTGGCGAACGACCGGCGCTTGTCGTGCCCCAGGCCCAGGCGGCGCAGCTGCGCCTTCATGTTGGCCATGTTGGCCTCGGTGGAGACCCGCGGGTGGGTGCCGGTCTGCACGGCGAACTGCTCGGCCGGCAGGCCGAAGGCGTCGAAGCCCAGGGTGTGCAGGACGTTGTGCCCGGTCATCCGCTGGTGGCGGGCGTAGACGTCGGTGGCGATGTAGCCCAGCGGGTGGCCCACGTGCAGGCCCGCACCCGAGGGGTACGGGAACATGTCCATGATGAACTTCTTGGGGCGGGCGGCGACCTCGGGGTCGCCCGCCAGGTCACCGGACGGGTTGGGGGCCTCGTAGGTCCCCTCGGCGTCCCAGAAGTCCTGCCAGCGTGCCTCGATCTCGGCCGCCAGGGCGGCCGTGTAGCGGTGCGGCGCGACCTCCGCCGACTCGGCGGCGGAAGCGGGGTTCGTCTCGCTCATGATCCTCAAAGCTCCTGATCGACGTCGTCTCTGCTTGGCGTGGCCCGGAAATGAAAAAGCCCCTCGCACAGGAGGGGGCGCCGCGCCGATGCCGGCCACGGATTCTCGTGGTGGCCGGGACTGATCAGCGCGGCTCGCTAAGCAGAAGGCGTACGGCACGCATGGCGTCAGGGTACCGCAGCCCTCACAGACGCTGCGACGGACTTCCGGCCCTCGGAAACCGGGCGGGAACGGGCCGGGAACGCCGAAGGCGGGCCATCCTTCCGGATGACCCGCCTTCGTCACTGTGGAGCTAAGGAGAATTGAACTCCTGACCTCCTGCATGCCATGCAGGCGCTCTACCAACTGAGCTATAGCCCCTTGCGGTGTGCCGTCCGGGCTTCCCTCTGCGGTTCCCCCGGCGACACGGAGAACATTACATGACCGTGGGGGTGGGACACCAAATCGTTTCCGGTCTGTCCCGTTTGCCTGGAAGGTCGCGCCTCTCAGGCGGTTTCGAACGAGTAGAAGCGCTTCAGCGTGCAGAGTTCGTCGAGGAGCCGGCCGTAGATCGGTTCGCCCTCGAGCTCACGGTAGGTCTCGATGGGGTCGCCTTTTATGATCAGCGCCCTGGCGCACTCCTCGCACCAGTACTGGTACTCCTCGTTGACCGGCTCCATGTCCCGCACGATCGGCGTGCCGCTGCCGCACCAGTCGCACTTCCTGCGGTGTGCCCCCACGCGCCAGCTCCCTCCCGTCGGACCGTGCTCCCCTTCCGGCCGTCCGATTCTGCCACGTGGGCCGGTGGCCGGACGGGGACGACGCCGGGGCGGCGGGCTCATCACCATGCTGATAGGAAAAGATCCCGCCCTTCGGACGGGATCCCTTCCCTACTGCACGTCCACGTAGTCGCCGCTCGAGGAGCTGGCGCCGGTGGTCGTGTTGCCGTAGTACCGCCACCGCCAGGTGCCGTCCTGGCTCGCGGTGACCGTCGCCTTCAGCGCGCCGGCGCTGCTCGCCGTGCCTTTCTTCACCGTGGTGTACGTCGAGGAACCGGCCGGCTTGAACTGCAGGCTCACCAGACGCCCGCCGTAGTCGTCGTACCGGTGCTCGGTCCAGTTCGCCCGCTGCACGGTGCCCTTGACGGTGATCGTCCCGCCCTTGGCCACCGGCTCCGGGGAGGCGTTGTGGCTCTGGATGCGGGAGGCCCGCTGGAGGGTGACGGTGGCGGACGTGGTGTCCCCGTCGTACCCCTTCTCGTACCGTCCGCCCAGGCCGTAGGTCTTCCACACCGTGGCGTCGCCGTTCACGAGGTCGTCGTTCACGGTATGGGTCGATATCCACCGCGGGTCGACGCTCGCCGTCTCCTCGCACCGGTTGTAGATGTAGCCGGACTGGACGGTGGTCGCGCAGCCCCAGCGGGTCGAGGAGTTCACGAGCAGCCGCTCGCTGTTCGTGTCGATGGTCCCCCGGTACGCGTCGACGTCCCAGAAGTCCAGCTTGACGGTGCTGCGCACGGTGTACGTGAGCGGGACCTCGACCGGGTTGGTGATGCCGACCACGATCGGCTTGCCCTCGTTGAAGACGATCTGCGAGAAGGAGATGTCCCCCTCGGCCGCCTGCGCGTTCGGCGCGCCGAGCAGCGTGGCGACGAGCGCGGTCGTGCCTGCCACCAGGACACGACCGAGTTGTGCGGTTCTTCTCATCCCGCCCCTGGTTCTGTGAGAGACGCCGGTCGGTTGCCGACCGGCGGCGCACACTCTGGATCACGGAAAAACGAAGATCCCGCCCGGTCTGACGACCGGACGGGATCTTCCGACTGTGGAGCTAAGGAGAATTGAACTCCTGACCTCCTGCATGCCATGCAGGCGCTCTACCAACTGAGCTATAGCCCCTTGCTGTTCTCTCCGCCGTTCGGCGGGGCGAACGAGTAGAACTCTAGCCTGTGACCAGCCGGAAAGTGAAATCGGCCGGTCCCGGGCCCCGGCCGGGGCCCGGGGACGCGGTCAGGTGTCGTCGCCGAGCACCGGCTCCGGCAGGGAGCCCGCGTTGTGCTCGAGCAGACGCCAGCCGCGGGCGCCTTCGCCCAGCACCGACCAGCAGCAGTTGGACAGGCCGCCCAGGCCCTCCCAGAGGTGGGCGTCCAGGCCCAGCAGCCGGCCGATGGTGGTGCGGATCGTGCCGCCGTGGCTGACGACGACCAGCGTGCCGCCGGCCGGAAGCTTGTCGGCGTGCCGCAGCACGACCGGAGCGGCCCGGTCGGCCACCTCGGTCTCCAGCTCGCCGCCGCCGCGCCGGACCGGCTCGCCCCGCTTCCACGCCAGGTACTCCTCACCGTGCCGGGCGAGGATCTCGTCGTGGGTGAGGCCCTGCCAGACGCCCGCGTAGGTCTCCCGCAGGCCCTCCTCCTGGACGACCTCGAGGCCGGTCAGGGCGGCCAGCTCGGAGGCGGTGTCCACCGCGCGCCGCAGGTCGGAGGCGACGATCGCGTCCGGCGACAGCCCGGCGAGCAGCCGGGCGGCGCGCCGGGCCTGGGCGCGGCCGGTGTCGGTGAGGTCGACGTCAGTGGTGCCCTGGAAGCGGCGCTCCAGGTTCCACGAGGTCTGGCCGTGGCGCCACAGGATCAGGCGCCGGCCGCGGCCGGACCTGCCCGCGGCGGCCTCCGTCCCGCCGGCCGTCACCAGAGGTCACCGTCGTCGAGACCGGCCTCCTCCTGCGCGGCCCTCTCCTTGGCGTGCTCCTCGGCCTTGCCGCGGGTCGCCTTGGCGTCCTCGGGGAGGTCCAGCTCGGGGCAGTCCTTCCACAGCCGCTCCAGGGCGTAGAAGACGCGCTCCTCGCTGTGCTGGACGTGCACGACGATGTCGACGTAGTCGAGCAGGATCCAGCGGGCGTCGCGGTCGCCCTCACGGCGCACCGGCTTGGCGCCGAGCTCCTTGCTCAGCCGCTCCTCGATCTCGTCGACGATCGACTTGACCTGGCGGTCGTTGGGCGCGGAGGCGAGCAGGAAGGCATCCGTGATCGACAGCACGTCGCTGACGTCGTAGGCGATGATGTCGTGCGCGAGCTTGTCTGCCGCTGCCTGCGCGGCGGTGGTGATGAGCTCGATGGATCGGTCGGTGGCGGTCACTGCCTGGCTTTCCGTCGTCGGACTTCTACCTGTCCAGGGTCTCACGGACGGCCGGGGCCTCCCCACGGATTGCCGCGAGGCCATGGCCACACGCCGCCCGTGCCACACGTTCGCCCGGGTCCGCAGCCCGCCGCCCGCCGCCCGCCGGGGGCACCCGGATCGCCCCGGTCGCCGGCGCCGGTCACCGGAAGCCGCACCGCCACCGCGCCCCGGACGGCCGGAGCCGGCCCCGCGGTGCTGCGGGACCGGCTCGGTACGACACGCGCGGGTCAGGAGCCCGGCGCGTAGTCCTGGCCGAGCACCACCGTGACGTCGGCGTTGGCGGCCGTCTTCCCCTTGGCGACGGCCGTCTCCGGCAGGCCCAGGGTGCGGGCCACCTCGGCCGCCTTCTCCTTGTCCGCGGCCTCGGCGTACCGCACCTCGGAGGTGGCGGCCGTCTGCGAGCTGCCCGCGGCGACGTAGGTGTAGCCGCCGTTGACCAGCGCGACGCGGGCCAGGTCGGCCAGCGGGTGCTTCTTGGCGTCGGTCTTGCCGCCGGTGGCGTTGCGCACGCTGACGCGGACGCCGTCGCCCTCCTCGGCGGGGCTCTTGGCCCGGCCGCCGAGGATCTTGCCGACGACCTCCTGCCCGGCCTTCTCGCCGAGCGTGCCGTCCTGCTCCACCGGCAGCACGGTGCTGCGGTAGTCGCCGCCCTTGGCGCGGTCGGCGAGACCGGCGAGGAAGCTGCCGAGGTCCTCGTCGGTCAGCGGCGGCTCGATGATCTGGCCCATCGTCTGCACGGTCCGCGTGGCGCCCTCCTTGTCCGAGGAGAGCTTGCGCAGGACGCCCTGCATCACCTGGCCGAACCGCTCGAGCTGCGCGCTCTGCGGCTCGCCGGCGCCCCGGTAGGTGGCGTACGCGGAGGCCATCCGGCCGCTGAGGGTCTGCTGCTCGCCCTTGTGCACCAGCGGGCCCTCGTCCGGGGCCTTCGGGTCGGGCACGTCGGTGTCGGTGTCGACCTCGATGTGGCCGACCATGTCGACCAGGATCTGGAGGAACGGGGTGTCCAGCCGCCAGGTGCCCTCGATCCGCGTGCCCAGGACGGTGTCCAGGGACTCGCGGGTGCCCGAGGAGCCGTCGTCGCCGACGGACTGGCCGAGCGTGGTGGTGTTGCCGTCCTGGTCGGTCAGGGCCAGCGAGTTGGGCAGCAGCACGGCGCTGCCCTGCTCGGTGGTGGCGTTGTCCACCAGCAGCAGGGTGGAGGTGTCCGAGCCCTTGGTGCTGTGCAGGTGGACGACGATCACGTCGCGCTTCTGCGCCCCGGCGGCGACGTTCGTGCCCTGCGCGGTGTCCGAGGAGGACAGGAAGGGCAGCTTGCCCGCGTACCAGAGGTAGCCGCCGCCGCAGACCACGACCAGGGCCAGCACCACGAGGACCGCCGTCATCCGGGCGCGGGCGCGGCGCTTGGCCTCCTCGCGGCGCTCGGTGCGGTTCTCGGTGAACTGGAGCCAGTCGATGACGTCCTCGGACTCGCCGTCCTGCTCCTCGACGAAGGCGAACTGCTCGGTGTCGTACCCGGCTCCCTGGTCACGGCGCGGGGCCTGCCCGGGAGGTGCCTGCTGGGGGATGCGGGCGTCCCGCTCGGCGACGCCGGGACGGCCCAGGGGCGCGCCGGTGCCGCCGTACGGCTGACCTTGCTGCGCCTGCTGACCGTGCTGCCCCAGCTGACCGTGCTGCGCCTGCTGACCCGGTCCCGCCTGCTGCCCGGGCTGTCCCTGTGGTCCGGGGCGCGCTCCGGGGCCGGGACCGCCGGGGGCCTGCCGGGGGCCGGGCGGCGGACCGCCGTGCTGACCGCCGTAGGCAGGGCCGGCCGGGGGCACGGGGACCTGCCGGCCGGTGCCGGGGCCCGCCCCGTAGGCGTCGTACCCGGTCGTGGGCGGCTGCTGCTGCCCGCCGCCCGAGGCGTACGGGTCGTAGCCGTAGCCCTGCGGCTGCTGCTCCTGGCCGCCCTGCCGCGGGGGCGGGTAGCCCTGCGGGCCGGCCTGGCGCGGAACCTGCCGGTACACGGGCTGCCCGTACTCGTCGTAGCCGACCAGTTCGTACTGGCCGTCCGCGTGTCCCGCGTGTCCCGCGTCGTATCGGTCGTTCACCGGTGCCCCTCTCGGCTCACTCGCCGCGGTACAGCTGGCGCTTGTCGATGTAGCGCACGACTCCGTCCGGCACCAGATACCAGACGGGGGCGCCCTTGGCGACTCTCGCACGGCAGTCCGTGGAGGAGATGGCGAGAGCGGGCACCTCGACGAGCGAGACACCGCCCTCGGGGAGCCCGGGGTCGTGCAGGATGTGTCCCGGCCGCGTCACGCCGATGAAGTGCGCGAGGGAGAAGAGCTCGTCCGCGTCCCGCCAGGTGAGGATCTGGGCGAGCGCGTCCGCGCCCGTGATGAAGAAGAGATCGGTGTCCGGGTTGAGCGCGCTCAGGTCGCGCAGCGTGTCCGTGGTGTAGGTCGGACCGCCGCGGTCGATGTCGATGCGGCTCACCGAGAACTGCGGGTTCTCGGCGGTGGCGATGACCGTCATCAGGTAACGGTCCTCGGCCGGGGTGACCGTCCGGTGGCTCTTCTGCCAGGGCCGGCCGGTGGGCACGAACACGACCTCGTCCAGGCCGAAGGCGGCGGCGACCTCACTGGCCGCCACCAGGTGTCCGTGGTGGATCGGGTCGAACGTGCCGCCCATCACGCCCAGGCGGCGGCGTCCTCCCGTGTCGGCCGGGCCGGCGGCCGGGACGCCGGCCGGACCGGCAGGCATGTCCTGCTCTCCCATGCGTGCAGACCCTACCGGCCCGGTCGGGGAACCTTGACCTCGACCTCTCCCACCTGCGGACGGGTCACGGGATCAGCCGTTCCGGTTCACCGGTCGCGGTTGAAGCTCACGGTGATGAAGAGCAGCAGCATGAGGATCACGAAGGCGCCGAGGCCCGGCAGCAGGGGGTTGAGGTTCATGTGGTGACCGCCCTCGCCGCCTTCCGAGGCGAGGGTGACCAACTGCGCGGCGCTCTGGTGAAAGCTCATCTTCGGCTGGACCAATCCGTATGGGCTGGATAAGGACGTCGGCTCATCGTAAGCGCCGGTCGGTCGCGGGAACCATCGGCCCCGCCCGCTCGTCCTACCCACAGCAGCACCGGCCGCGCCGGCCGGTGGCGTAGGGGTGGACGACACGGGCGGGGGGCCTGATGCCGGGCGAGGACAACACCGAGCGGGAGCAGCACACGGCGGCGCGCAGCCGGCGGCGTTTCCCGGGGCTGTCGTCCCGGGCCTACGAGCACCCGGCGGACCGCTCCGCGCTCGTCGCGCTGCGCAAGCTCAGCGGTTTCGACACGGTCTTCAAGGCCCTCAGCGGCCTGATCCCCGAGCGCAGTCTGCGTCTGCTCTTCCTGTCCGACTCCGTCCGGGTGAGCGACGAGCAGTTCCCGCACCTGCACGACATGCTGCGGGACGCCTGCTACATCCTCGACATGCCCAAGGTCCCGGCGATGTACG
This sequence comes from Streptomyces sp. NPDC002734, assembly GCF_040295685.1. NCBI lineage: Bacteria > Bacillati > Actinomycetota > Actinomycetes > Kitasatosporales > Streptomycetaceae > Streptomyces > Streptomyces sp. NPDC002734. Next base: position 33,727 of record NZ_JBEOVU010000013.1, on the reverse strand, counting down.
TGACCCAGGACCCGAAGCCCAACGCGATGTGCGTGGGACTGGACGAGCCGGTCATCGTGCTGACCACCGGCCTGGTCGAGCTGCTCGACGAGGAGGAGATGCGCGCGGTCGTCGGCCACGAGGCCGGACACGCGCTCTCCGGCCACGCGGTCTACCGCACGGTGCTGCTCTTCCTCACCACCCTGGCGGTCCGCGTCTCGTGGATCCCGCTGGGCAGCGTCGCGGTGATGGCGATCGTGACGGCGCTGCGCGAGTGGTTCCGCAAGTCCGAGCTGTCCGCGGACCGCGCGGGCCTGCTGGTCGGCCAGGACGTCCACGCGTCGATGCGCGGCCTGATGAAGCTGGCCGGCGGCAACCACCTGCACGAGATGAACGTGGACGCCTTCCTGCGCCAGGCCGAGGAGTACGAGGCGGGCGGCGACCTGCGCGACTCGGTGCTGAAGATCCTCAACGTGCTGCCGCGCTCCCACCCGTTCACCACGGTGCGGGCCGCCGAGCTCAAGCGCTGGGCGTCCTCGCGGGACTACCAGCGGCTGATGGACGGCCACTACCCGCGGCGCGAGGAGGACAAGGACGCCTCGGTGACGGACGCCTTCCGCGAGTCGGCGGCCAGCTACGCGGAGACCGTCCGTACCTCCGCCGACCCGCTGATGAAGCTGGTCGGCGGCGCCACCGATCGCATACGCCGCGGCTTCGGCGGGGAGTGACGCCGGCGGGACCGCGCCGGGCCGCGGGGCGGACGGCGGCCGGGTCAGAGTCTGGGCATCGCCGCCGGGGAGAGCGTGCCGCACAGCCCGGTCGGGCTGGCGGCCCGGTACGGGTCGGTGCCCGGCGGCGATGCCTCGTCGGCCCGCTGGCCGGCGAGCAGCGGACGCAGCACCTGGTCGGGGTCCCCGGTGCAGGACAGCGGCCCCGCCTGCACCGAGGCGGCCACCACCCGCACCTGGCGCAGCCGCAGGTTGTCCGGGTCGAACCGCAGCCGCACCTCGCGCCGCACGGTGAACAGGGAGACCTGCTCCTTCTTCTTGCCGTCGTCGGCCCTGCCCGGCCCCTGGGCACGGTCGGCCCCGTCCGCCCGGGCGGCGCGGCCGTCCCCGGCCTTGGCCAGGGCGTAGACGAAGACGTGGTCGGCGACCACCTCCAGGGTGGCCGCCCCGCGTTCGACGACCTTGAAGGTGCCGTGCACCCGGATCTCCGGGTCGGCGAGCCGTACCCGGGTGGGGTCGAAGCGGACCAGCCAGCCCAGCGGCGCGGAGGCGTCCACGTCGGCCTCCCCCGCGTCCGCGGCCGCGCCCTTGGCGCTCTCGCCCATGCTCCGGTCGAACTGGTCGAACTGGTCGGGGTCGAGCAGCACCCGCACCGAGCGGGTGGCGTCGCCCATCAGCACCTTCGGGTCGAGCGAGGAGCCGATGACGTAGTCGCGGGCCGCGGCGAGCGCGGCGATGACCTGGCCGTCGGAGAAGTGCTCGGTACGCCGGGCGGGAGGCATCGTGACGCCCTTCTCCCCGGTCTCGTAGGAGCGCGCCGGGCTCGCCGCGTAGAGCCGGTCCGCGTCGCCGGCGCCGGGCACGGCCTGCGGAGGGGCCAGCGGGACGACGGTGACCCGCACCGGGTCGGCGACCCGGCGGGCGGAGGGCGGCACGTGAGGGGTGCGCACGCCCAGGTAGACGGCGGTGACGAAGGCGATCATGACGAGCAGGGCCAGCACCATGGCCTGCCGGGAGAGCCGGCGGATGCCGGTGGGCCGGGTCCGTACCGGCGGCGAGTGATCGGCGAGACGTTCCTGCGCGCTGTACTCCTGGAGGCGGGCAGCCTTGACGAACGATTCGTCGAAGACGACGGATCGGTACTCGTCCTCGTTGCCGCCCGCGGCGCCGTCGGGTGTGCCGTCGGGTGGCTCTCCGGGCCCGCCCATACTTTCAGAGTGGGTTCTGCCGCCTCGCGGTAAACGCCCCCGTCCGGGCCATCTGCCGCTCCCGCCGCCCGCGGCGCACGCGGGACGGGGCGGTCAGGGTGTGGCGGCGGGGGTGCGCGGGACGGCCTGCACGGGGGGTCTGGAGTACTCGGCCGAGGCGGACGGTCCGACCGCTGTGTCCGGGGCGGGCGCCGGTGTGGGACGGGTCGAGACGGGTGGCGGGACCTGTCCGGTCTGCCCGGCGGAGCCGCGGTGGACGGCGCTGAAGGCCAGCGCGACCATCCCCATCCCCATCACCAGGGCGAGCACCCAGGCGACCGGGCGGTGCCATCTTCCCGGCCGGACGGAACCGCCCGGACGGCCGAACAGTCCCGGCGCGAAGTCGGCCGCCGCGTCGCCTCCGGGCATACCCGGACCGCCGGGGTCCTGGCCGGTGCGGGCGACGAACTCACGGAAGGGAGCGTCGGGGCCGCCGAGGCCGGGAGGGATGTGGGCGAGGCCCAGCTCCTCGGGACCGGTGGCCTCGTCGTGGCGGTCCTCGTCGTGCCCGGGACCGCCGGCCAGGCGGGCCCGGCGCGCGGCCTCCGCCTCGGATGCCTCGGCCCGTGCCTGGGCGGCCGCCACCAGGCGCTCGACGGCCGTCGGCTCGTGGACCGGGGCCGCCCGCACGAAGTCCTCGTCGAAGACCACGGGGGCGAACTCATCGTCCGGCGCCCCGCGGTCCTGGTCGTCGTCAGGTCCTCCGCCGTCAGGGAACGGCGTGCCCCCCACGTCCTCCGCCACCGCTCCAGAGTAGACGTGCCGGGTCAATTTGGGCAGACCGTACGGAAATTCGGCGAAGAGCCCGTGACCGCCCGGCCCGGCGCCACGGGACGCCGGACGACGTCAGGGAACGCCGGACGACGTCGTGGGACGCCGGGCGACGTCAGGGGCGGACGTGCCCGTCCCCGGTGACGATGTACTTGGTGCTGGTCAGCTCCGGGAGCCCCATCGGTCCCCGGGCGTGCAGCTTCTGGGTGGAGATGCCGATCTCCGCGCCGAAGCCGAACTGGCCGCCGTCGGTGAACCGGGTGGAGGCGTTCACCGCGACGGTGGTGGAGTCGACCAGCTGGGTGAAGCGGCGGGCCGCCTGCTGGGAGGTGGTGACGATCGCCTCGGTGTGGCCGGAGCTCCAGCGGCGGATGTGCGCGACGGCGGCGTCCAGCGAGTCGACCACCGCGGCGGCGATGTCGTAGGAGAGGTACTCGGTCTCCCAGTCCTCCTCGGTGGCCTCCACGACGGTGGCCTTGGTCTCCCCGGCCAGCGCGCGCACCCGCTCGTCACCGTGCACGGTCACCCCGGCACCGGCCAGCGCCTCCAGGGCGCGCGGCAGGAAGGCCTCGGCGACGTCCCGGTGGACCAGCAGGGTCTCGGCGCTGTTGCAGACGCTGACCCGGTGGGCCTTGGAGTTGAGCAGGATCTCCACCGCCATGCCGAGGTCCGCGTCCGCGTCCACGTAGACGTGGCAGTTGCCGGTGCCGGTCTCGATCACCGGGACCGTGGACTGCTCGACGACGGTGCGGATCAGCGAGGCGCCGCCGCGCGGGATGAGGACGTCCACCAGGCCGCGGGCGCGCATCAGCTCGTGCACCGACTCGCGGCTCTCGCCCGGCACCAGCTGCACCGCGTCGGCCGGCAGCCCGGAGGCCTCGACCGCGTCGCGCAGGACGGCCACCAGGGCGGTGTTGGAGGAGTAGGCGGAGGACGAGCCGCGCAGCAGCACCGCGTTGCCCGACTTCAGGCAGAGCGCGGCGGCGTCCACGGTGACGTTGGGACGGGCCTCGTAGATGATGCCGACCACGCCGAGCGGGACGCGGACCTGGCGCAGGTCGATGCCGTTGGGCAGCGTGGAGCCGCGGACGACCTCGCCGACCGGGTCCGGCAGCGCGGCCACGTCGCGCACGTCCGAGGCGATGGCGGCGATCCGCTCGGGCGTGAGGGTCAGCCGGTCGATCACGGACTCGGCGGTGCCGGCCTCGCGGGCGCGCGCCACGTCCTCGGCGTTGGCCTCGACGATCTCCGCGACGCGGGCCTCGAGGGCGTCCGCCACGGCGTGCAGGGCGGCGTCCTTGCGGGAGCGCGGGAGCGGGGCCAGGTCGGCGGAGGCGGTGCGGGCCCGGCGGGCCACACCGGTCACCGTGGGCTCCGTGGACTCCGTTGCGGCTGCGGTCGTCGTGAGCGTGCTCATACCGCGAAGGGTAGCGCCGCGGGGGCGTCCGGCGACGACCGTTCCACCTGGCGGTCGGGGCGCCCCGGCGGGCGATGCCGGGAGGCCCCGCGCGCGAGGTCAGAAGGGGTGGACGCCCATCCGGGTGGCCGGGGGCGGGCCCTGTCCGGCGGCCACCCGCAGGTGGTAGGTCTCGCGGTCGACGACCTCCAGGCCGACGATCTCCCACCGCGGCAGGTTGGCCGTCCGCCGGTGCTCGCCCCACAGCCGCAGCGCGACCGCGGCCGCGTCGTGCAGGTCGCGGGCCTCTTCCCAGTAGCGGATCTCCGCGTGGCCGGTGGCGTAGCGGCTGGTCAGCAGGAAGGGGTGGTCGTGGGCCAGCTGCTCCAGCGCCCGCCGGACCTCCGGCAGCGGCACCTCGGCGCCGGAGACGCTCAGGGTGACGTGCCACAGCCGCGGCAGTTCCTCGGGCACGGACGGACCGCCCTGGAACAGGTCGCCGGGCGAGACGCTGGTGAGGCCGCGCCGCGGCGCCGCTCCCCCGCCGGCCGGGCGGGACGCCGCCGATCCCGGGCGCACTCGTCTCACAACGGCCTCCTTCGCACGGTGCTCACGGTGGTCGCCCGGCTGCTGCCCTGGCGTGTGTGACCCCCACCAGTGCAGCAGGCGACGGCGCTCCGTGGGGCCGTTTTACGGAACGTCCCCCACCGGATTCCGGCCACCCGGGCCGAAAGCCGCCGTCCGCCTCAGCGCCGCAGCAGCACCAGGTCGTCCCTGTGTACGACCTCTCGTTCGTAGGCGGGGCCCAGATCGCGTGCCAGTTCCCTGGTCGAGCGGCCGATCAGGCGGGGAATCTCACGTGCGTCGAAGTTCACCAGACCGCGGGCCACGGCCCGGCCCTCGCCGTCCCGCAGCTCGACCGGGTCGCCGGCGTGGAAGTCGCCCTCGACCCCCGCGATGCCGGCCGGCAGCAGCGAGGTGCGCCGCTCCACGACGGCCCGCACGGCGCCGTCGTCCAGGGTCAGGGACCCCTGCGGGGCCGAGGCGTGCTCGAGCCACAGCAGACGGTCGGCGGAGCGGTTGCCGGTGGCGTGGAAGTAGGTGCCGGTGTCCCGGCCCTTCAGCGCGTCCGCGGCCCGGCTGGCGCTGGTGAGGACCACCGGGATCCCGGCCTCGGCGGCGATCCGCGCGGCCTCCACCTTGGTGACCATCCCGCCGGTGCCCACCCCGGCCTTGCCGGCGCTCCCGATCTCCACGCCCTCGAGGTCCTCGGGGCCGCGGATCTCGCTCAGCCGGGAGGTGCCGGGGCGCGCGGGGTCGCCGTCGTACAGCCCGTCCACGTCGGACAGGAGGACCAGGAGGTCGGCGCGGACAAGATGGGCGACAAGCGCCGCAAGGCGGTCGTTGTCCCCGAAACGGATCTCGTCGGTCGCTACCGTGTCGTTCTCGTTGACAACCGGCAGGGCTCCCATGGCGAGCAATTTGTCGAGCGTTCGGGCTGCGTTACGGTGGTGGGCACGCCGACTCGTATCATCGGCCGTCAGCAGCACCTGACCCACCCGCACGCCGTAGCGTGCGAAGGACGCGGTGTAGCGAGCAACCAGCAGGCCTTGCCCCACGCTGGCTGCTGCCTGCTGCCGGGCCAGGTCGCGGGGCCGGCGACGCAGACCCAGAGGGGCGAGTCCCGCAGCGATGGCACCGGAGGAAACCAGGACGACATCCCTCTCGCCACCGTCCCTGCCCGCCGCCAGGACGTCGACCAACGCGTCGACCCGGTCGGCGTCCAGGCCGCCCTCAGCCGTGGTCAACGACGAGGAACCCACCTTGACGACGATCCTGCGAGCCCCGGTCACGGCCTGCCTTGCCCCTGTCACCTTGAACGTTGTCCCCTCACCTGGTTCTCAGCTGCCCGTCCGGCAATCTACGCGACCCGGACGTCGCGGCGCGCGCGCGTTCCATCCCACGGACGTGACGCCCGCGGACCCCGCGCAGGTCTCGATCCGTGCACGGGCGTCCGAGGCGTGTCGTCGGAGCGTTCAAGCGCGTTGAAACTGAGTCCCTAGACGCAACACGTCCGCGCAGCCCTTTGGAGTGACGCAGTGCCCACACCCGTCCCCCGTCGGCAGACCGCCGAACGAGGCATGGTCACCGCTCTTCTGGCGGTGTCGTTCCTCACACTCGCCGTCACGGCCGTGGTCCCGAACGTGCCCGCCATGATCGCGGCTGCGGTCGTCTCCATCGCCGTCGAGGTGTTCCTCTACCGCTCGCAGCGGGGCCTGGTCGCGATGTTCGCCAAGATGCACGTCGACACCACGGTGCGCCATCTGCTGCGGGACCTGCTGATCGTCGTCGCCCTGGTCCGCCTCCAGGAGCAGAACGACGAGAGCGGGCTGGCCGCGCCGCTGCTGGTGCTGCTCGCGTTCTACGGGCTGCACTTCGCGATCCAGGCCGTCTCGGTGGTCGTCCGCCGGGCGCGCACCACCCCGGTGCTCACCCGGAACATCGACACCTCCGGTCTGCCGCTGACCGCCGCCCCGCCCGCGCTGCTGCTGCGCCGTCCCGGGCACCGGCTGCTGATCCTCGGCCTGCCCGCCACGGCGGGCCTGCTGGGCGCCGGAGCGAGCGGCGAGGCGCTGTGGGGCGTCGCCGGCGTCGGGGTCTCCGCACTCGCCGCGCTGGCCGGTCTGGTCGTGCTGGGCAGCCACCTGCTGCCGGGCCGCCGTTCGCCGTCCGAGGCCGCCGTGCTGAAGTGGTTCGACAAGTGGCTGGCCGAGTACAAGCCGACCCACGGCATGTACTTCTCCGGCGGAGCCGCCTCCGCCTACCAGGCGAACATGTGGCTCGACCCGCTGGCTAAGCTGGACGGGCGCCCGGTGATCGTCCTGCGTGAGCGCTTCATGATGCAGAAGATCACCGCGACCGACATCCCGATCGTCTGCCTGCCGCAGGTCCACCACCTGATGCGCCTGGAGCACTCCACCCTTCAGGCCCTGATCCACCCGTCGAACTCGGGCAAGACCTCGCAGGTGCTGCGCATCCCGACGATCAAGCACACCTTCGTCAACCACGGCGAGAGCGACAAGCTGTCCTCCTGCAACCCGTACGCCAAGGCGTACGACGAGGTGTGGGTGGCCGGTCCCGAGGCCCGCGAGCGGTACGCGCTGGCCGACGTCGGCGTCGAGGACAAGGACATCGTGGAGATCGGCCGTCCGCAGCTGGACGGGATCGTCACCTACAAGGGCGCCCCGCAGGGCGAGTACACCGACGTCCTGTACGCCCCCACCTGGGAGGGCTGGGACGGCAACCCGGGCAACACCTCGGTGGTCGCGGCCGGCGAGAACCTGGTCCGGGCGCTGCTGGCCGACCCCAAGGTGCGCCTGGTCTACAAGCCGCACCCGCTGACCGGCTCGGTCGACCCGCGGGCCGGCGCCGCCGACCTGCGCATCCGTGAGCTGATCCTGGCCGCCAACCGCCGGCGCACCGGCCCGCGCCCCGGCCCGGAGGCCGTGGCCGAGCTGGCGCGGCGGACGGCGGAGCTGGACCGGCTCACCACCTCCACGTTCCGGGAGTCCGCGGACAACCTGGAGCGGATGATGCTCCAGACCGCCCCGGAGCCGGGGCGCGCGGCCGCGGTCACCGCGGCCACCTCCGCCTGGGTGGAGGCCTACTGGGCGGCGCTGCCCGAGTGGGAGCACCAGATCGTCACGGACGCGCGTCCCGACATCCAGACCTGCTTCAACCGGGCGGACCTGCTGATCAGCGACGTGTCCAGCGTGATCTCGGACTACATGGCGAGCGGCAAGCCGTACGCGGTGGCCAACACCTCCGGGCTGAGCGAGACCGCCTTCCGTGAGGCGTTCCCGACGGTGCGGGCGGCGACGGTGCTGACGCCGGACGCGACGGGTGTGCCGGCGCTGCTGGAGCGGGTGCGCGACCCCGAGCTGGACGACCTTCAGGAGGCTCGCGCGGAGCTGAAGCTGCGACTGCTCGGGCCGTCCGAGCCGCCGTCGCAGGTGCGGTTCAACGAGGCGATGCGGGCGCTGTGCGAGTCCGCGCTGCAGCACCGCCGCCGGATGACCGAGCGGGAGGCCCACATCCCCGGTCAGCGGGCCGCCGCCCCCTCGGGCGACCCCGAGCTCACCACCGGCTGACCCTCCCCGCCCCGGCCCGCCCGGGTGCCCGTCCCGTCCCGGACGCGGCACCCGGGCGGTGCCATGTCCGCACGCGGCGGGCGGCAGGCACCGCGGCGGACGGAGTCAGTGCACCTGCTCGGCGGCCGGAACCGCTCCGCCGCCCGCGGGGGCGCTCCGCTCGGCGGCGGCGGCGGCGCCGGACGGGGTGCGGTAGCCGCGCAGGGGCGCGTTGACCGCCCAGACGGCGGCGATCGCCAGGGCGGCGGAGAGTCCGCCGACGACCAGGGAGAACGACGCGGAGGTGGCCGAGGCCAGCAGGCCGCCGCGCAGGTTGCCGAGTTCGGGACCCGCGACGCCGATGACGTGCTCCACCGAGGAGACCCGCCCCCGGTACGCGTCCGGGGTCTCCCGCTGGACCAGGGCGCCACGGGTGACCACGGACACGGTGTCGGCCGCGCCCGCCACGGCCAGGCATCCGAGGGCCGCCCACAGAGGTCCCGCCAGGCCGAAACCGGCGAGCGCCAGGCTCCAGACCACCGCCGCGGACAGCTGGACCAGGCCGGCACGGCGGCGGCGCGTGACCGTGCCGGACAGCAGACCGGCCGTGATCCCCCCGACCGCGACGGCCGAGAGGAACAGGCCGAGGGTCTGCGGGTGGCCGCCGTAGCGGACCTCGTTGACCAGCGGGAAGAGCGCGACGGGCATGGCGAGCAGCGTCGCGGACAGGTCGGTGGCCATCGAGCCCCACAGCGTCGGGCGGCGCAGCACGATCCGCCGACCGCCACGCTCCGGCCGGGGCCTGCCGCCTCCCGTCCCGGCACCCGCGGGCGGCATGGCGGGCAGGCGGAGCAGCGCGAGCGCCGAGACCGCCACGGCCGCGGCCTGGACCGCGTAGGCGCCGGCGTAGCCCCAGTGGGCGATGACCAGCCCGGCCGCCGCGGGGCCGGTCAGCATCGCCGCCTGGAACGAGACGCTGGTCAGCGCGAGCCCGGCCGCGACCTGGTCGTCCGGCAGCAGCCGGACCGGGAAGGTGCGCCGGGCGGGAGCGCCGAGCGCGCCGCAGCTCGCCCCCACGGCCACCAGGGCGAGCAGCACCGGCACGCTCCGGTTCTCCGCCAGGGCCTGGGCGCACAGCCCGGCGGCGGTCAGCAGCTGGCCGGCGGTGGTGGCCCGCACCACCGTGCGGCGGTCGAAGGTGTCGGCCACCGTGCCGCCGATCAGCCCGAACAGCACCATCGGCAGGCCGGTGGCCAGCCCGATGACGCCGGTGGCCACCGGGCTGCCGGTCAGGTCCCAGACCTGGGCGAGTACCGCCACGTTGGCCGTGTGCCCGCCGAGCTGAGAGGCGGAGGTGCCGATCCACAGGTCGCGGAAGGGCCGGCTGCCGCGCAACGGGCGGGTGTCGAGGAATCGGACGCGGACACGCCGCCTCACGGCGAGGGCTCCTCGAGGTGGTGGAGGATCCGCCGTCGCATCGACCGGCGCTCCAGCGCCCGCCGCACCTCCTCGACGACGGCGGTCATGGCGTACGGGACCTCGCCGTCCAGCTCGGCGACCGTGGCGTGGGTGGCGCGCCACTCCGCCTCCAGGAACGGCACCAGGGAGCGGCCGCGCTCGGTCAGGTCGATCCGCCGGGTACGGGCGTCGGGCCCGGGCTCGGAGGTGACGAGACCTTCCTTGCGCATCGCCGCGACGGTCTGGCTGATCGCGGAGTGCGAACGGTCCAGCGACTGCGCCAGCTCGCGGATGGTCAGGGGTCCGGTGTGGGCGAGCCGGATCAGCGGATAGGCGAACCGCGGCCGCACGCCCTCGATGCCGCGCTCCACGTAGACCTGCTCGATCTCGGCGTCCATGGCCGCCAGGAGCTCGTGCAGGGAGTGCCACGGGTCGGGTCGCGTGGTGGGGTCCGAAGATGTCACAGCGCTAATATAACAGCGCTGTGACATCGGGTCGGAACCCAGCCGTCGTCAGCCTTCGGGGGCGTGCGGCCTCCGCCGACGGCCCCGCCCCGAGGGCGGCGCGGGGGACGTCGAGCGGCGTCAGCGGCTGGGGTAAGCGATCCCGGCGGTCAGTGGCTGGGGACCTCGGCGGGGGCGCCGGCGCGGGCCTGGCCGAGGTTGCGGGCCTCGGCCTTCAGGGCGAGGGCGGCGACCGCCGTGTTGAACCGGACCAGGGACGGCGGCTCGTCCGCCCCCAGCAGGTACTCCTTGAGCTCGCGCCGCGCCCCGGCGAGGACGTCCGCCGCCGGGTCCCGCACCGCCGCCAGCAGCTCCTCCAGCTCCGTCGCCTCGTTGGACAGGATCACCGCGGCGCGCACCGCGGTGTTCTGCCGGACGAACTCCTCCGCCCCCAGACCGGCCGAGTCCACCACCGCGTACGGCTTGCCGCTGGCGATGAAGTCGGAGACCACGCTGGAGATGTCGGAGACCATCGCGTCGGAGACGTTGAAGCAGTCGTACAGCAGCGGCTCGGGCCCGGTGATCACCCGGTGCTCCCACTCGGGGAAGGACCGCCAGTACGCGTCGTTCCACCGCTCGCGCAGCCGGGCGATCTCGTCGTAGACCGTGAGGTCGGCCACCCCGTCCCGGGTGGCCACCGCCTCGTCGCCGTCGGTCCCGCCGCCGGAGAGCTCGGTGAGACGCGCCTCGATGCGGGCCAGTTCCTCCCGCGCCGCCTCCGCCGCCGCCTCGTCCCGGACGAAGCCGGGGTCCAGCGCCCGCGCGGCGGCCGCCTGCTCCACCAGCGCGGTGAGCCGCTCGTGGGCCTCTCGCGCCCTGGGGCTGCGGGTGCCGGTGAAGGGGTGCGGCTTGTACAGCACCCGCACCGGCCGGTCCGCCGCCAGCAGCCGCCGGACGATGTTCTCGCCGGCCGCCATCAGGGAGGTGTTGCCGGGGGCGTCGTCCCAGCCCTCCCAGGTGGGCGCGTAGAGCACCGTCGGCACCCCGCTCCCGCTCCGCTCCCGGCGGCCGGCCCGGATGGGAGCCAGCTGCGGGCGGCCGACCTCGACGACGTCCTCGTCGCGGACCCCGACGTCCACCACGGCCCACCGGTCGCGCCCGGCCCGGCCGGCCGTCCACACCTCGTCGTAGACCTTGCTGTACGGGTTGACGCTGGCGACCTTGTCGCTGTCGCCGTGGCCGATGAAGGCGTGCTTCATGGTCGGCACCCGCAGCAGGTGGATGTTCTTGCCGACGTTGGCCGCGTACAGCGCCACCCGGACCGTGGACAGGTCGAGGTTCATCAGGTGGACGCCGCCGGGCACGCAGACCACCGGGACGGTGGTGGGCGCCAGCCGCTCCAGCACGACCCGCTCCCGCAGGATGATCAGCGGCCGGGTGTCCAGCCGCTCCATGGTCTCCAGCCACATGTTGACCTGGTAGGCCGACTCCTTGGCCCCGGAGAAGTACAGGACCGTCTCCGGCCGGTAGGCGCGCAGCCAGGTCTCCATCGCGTCGAGCACCGACTCGGCCGAGGGGGCGCGGCGCGGCCCGATCAGGTACGGCAGCAGGACCACGGTGTAGAGCCCGCCCAGACCGAGGGTGGCGACGATGCCGAGGCCGCCCCACAGGCCCTGGCCGAGGAAGGCGGAGACCAGGCCGCCCACGAAGACCGGCAGGTCGAGGTGGAGCATCTTCTCGCCGGAACGATGCAGCAGGCGCCGCGAGGGGGCGTCCGGTATCCGGACGGCCGTCGCCAGGGTGATGTTCCGGGTGGCCACCGGCAGCGTGCGCCGGATCCTGATCAGCGCCACCAGCGCGCCGTGCACCGCCTGCAGTCCGTAGAAGCTGATGAAGCAGGCGACCAGGGCGTAGAAGAACACCCCGTACGCCAGCCCCAGCCGGGCCAGCAGCAGGACCAGGATGAGCTGGCGCACCAGGAAGCGGATGGCCAGGCCCGCCCGCACCATGCTGAGCCGGTTGACCAGGTAGCTGTTGCGGCGGTGCAGGTAGTGGTCGGCCCCGTAGGTCACGGCGGCGGCGACGGAGAACAGGGGGATGTTCGGCAGCAGCGCGGCGATCATCAGGGCGGGGAAGCCCACCACGATGAGGGCGGCCGCGGCGACCAGTTCCCCCACGCTGCCCACCCGGGCGGCGCGAACGGCTGTCGATATCACGTCTGACCTTGCTCCTGAAGAGGTGCCGGCTTGGTGCGTGAACGGTGGGCGCATAACTCCGACAGTTCCGGAAAAGACCGTGCGCTTTCCCGATTGATGCGACTCGTGCGGTATTCAGCTGTTCAGGTGATCAGGCCCCTGCCGTCGCACCTCCCGATGCAGCCACAGAGGCCTGAACGATTTCTGGCAATTGCGGCCGATTATGCCACGCCGTCGTGCCGGTCAAGAACAGTGGCGAGCGCCTGCTCGAATCCGGACGCCTGGCCGGCGACCGCTGTCGGATCCTGCTGCCGCACGTCGATGACATGACCGGTGAGGTCGGAGAGCAGCACGTCCAGGGAGGTGCGGGCGACCGCCCGGGAGGAGAGGAGCGAGTCCACCGGCTCCTGACCGAAGGCCTTCGTCCGCATGGGTGTCGCCGTGCGTTCGGGGTTGACGCAGTTGACCCGCACCCCGTCGGCGGCCCACTCGTCGGCCAGTGCCTGGGTGAGGTTGACGACCGCCGCCTTGGTGGAGGAGTAGAGGCTGTAGTCGGCGCGGCCCCGGGTGTAGCTGCTGGAGGTGTAGAGCAGCAGCTGGCCCTTGGTCGCGGCGAGGTACCGGTACGCCGCGCGGGCGATCTGCACGGGAGCCAGGTAGTTGACCCGCAGGGCCTCCAGGACGGTGTCGTTGTCGGCCTCGTCTAGCCTGCCGATGCGCAGCACGCCGGCCGTGTTGATGACGTAGTCGATCCGGCCGCTCTCCGCGTACGCCTTGCTGAGCGCCTTCTCGACGTCCTCGGCGTTCTCCACGTGGGTGCCGGTGGTGGAGCGGCTCAGCGCGTACACCGAGGCGCCGTACCCCGCGGCGAGGTCCGCGACGTCCTTGCCGATGCCGTAGGAGCCGCCGAAGACCACCACCGTGCGCCCGGTGAGCAGCTCCCGGTAGCACTCCTCGCCGCGGGGCTCCGGGGCCGCCGTGGAGGCCAGCTGGAAGAGCTTGTCGGCGATGAAGACGTCCACCGGCTGGGTGACCTTCATGTTGTACTCGTCGCCGGCGACCACGTGGATGGGGACGTCGGGCAGGTACTTGAGGACCACCGAGCAGTCGTCGGTGGCCTGGAAGTGAGGGTCCTGGGCGGCGATCTCGTAGGCGTGACGGATCGTCGAGAGCTTGAACGCCTGGGGCGTCTGCCCGCGGCGCAGCCGGGAGCGGTCGGGGATCTCGGTGATGAACTCCCCGTCCTCCCCGTGGGTGCGGGTGACGATGATGGTGTCCGCCGACGGGATCGCCACGTCCACCGCCTGGTAGCGCTCCAGGGCGCGCACGCACGCGTCGATGACCCGCCGGCCGAGCAGCGGGCGCACCGCGTCGTGGAAGAGGACGTCGAGGTCCTCCCCCTCGGCGAGGCCCTCGCCGAGCACCTCGATGGCGCGCCGGGTGGTCTCGTTGCGGGTGGCGCCGCCCTCGACGATCCGCCGCACCTTGGTGAACCCCGCGCGCTCCACGATCCGCTCGACGTCCGGCACGTAGCCGGGCGCCATCAGGACCACCACGTCGTCGATGGAATCGGTCTGCTCGAACGTGTGCAGGGTGTGCTCGATGACCGCCTTTCCGGCGATCTTGATGAGCTGCTTGGGAATCTGCAGCCCGACCCGCTGCCCGGTTCCGCCGGCGAGGATCACTGCGGTCGTGCGAGGAACGGTTATGCGCTGCGACACGGGAGATTCCATCCTTGGCATCAGCGGTCCGGGCTCGGGAGATCGGGTGATCCCCCACCACTTGGTACCACACTGCCTTCGTGGTTTCGTTTCCCGCAAACAACCTGCTCACCCGCATTCCGCCTGCGCACCAGGAGACACAAGCGGAATACATTCTTTCGATTCTCGACCCGTATGCGCTAAGCGGCGAACAGATGTGCCAAAAAACAGATCCGGCCGGATCTCCCCGCTGTGCAGGGCGGATCCGGCCGGATTTCGGTGTGTCGGAGTGACTAGAAAGGCTTGAAGTCCTCGAACTCCTGGGTCGCGTCGTCGCGCTCGGCCTGGCGGTCGCGGCGGCGCTGGGCGGCGGGGCGGGGCTCCTCGAAGCGGTGGTCCTCGCCGCGGCGGCCGAGCATCTCGGCGCCGGCGGTGACCGTCGGCTCCCAGTCGAAGACCACGGCGTTGTCCTCGGGGCCGATGGCGACGCCGTCGCCCGACCGGGCGCCCGCCTTCATCAGGGCCGCCTCGACGCCGAGACGGTTGAGGCGGTCGGCCAGGAAGCCCACGGCCTCGTCGTTGTTGAAGTCCGTCTGCCGCACCCAGCGCTCCGGCTTCTCGCCGCGGACGCGGTACAGGCCGTCCTCCTCACGGGTGACGGTGAAACCGGTGTCGTCCACCGCCTTGGGCCGGATGACGATGCGGGTCGCCTCGTCCTTGGGCTTGCGGGCGCGGTGCTTGGCCACCAGCTCGGCCAGGGCGAAGGAGAGCTCCTTGAGCCCCGTGCGGGCCACCGCGGACACCTCGAAGACGCGGTAGCCGCGCTCCTCCAGGTCGGGGCGGACCATCTCGGCGAGGTCCTTGCCGTCCGGCACGTCGATCTTGTTGAGCACGACCAGCCGGGGGCGCTTGTCCAGGCCGCCGCCGTAGCTGCGGAGCTCCTCCTCGATGACGTCGAGGTCGGAGACCGGGTCACGGTCGGACTCCAGGGTGGCGGTGTCCAGCACGTGGACCAGCACACTGCAGCGCTCGACGTGGCGCAGGAACTCCAGGCCCAGGCCCTTGCCCTGGCTGGCGCCCGGGATGAGGCCGGGGACGTCGGCGACGGTGTAGACGGTCGAGCCGGCCGTCACCACGCCCAGGTTGGGGACCAGGGTGGTGAAGGGGTAGTCGGCGATCTTCGGCTTGGCGGCGCTCATCACCGAGATCAGCGAGGACTTGCCGGCGCTCGGGTAGCCGACCAGGGCCACGTCGGCGACGGTCTTGAGCTCGAGGACCACGTCCCCGGCGTCGCCGGGCTCGCCCAGCAGCGCGAAGCCGGGGGCCTTGCGGCGGGCCGAGGCCAGCGCCGCGTTGCCGAGGCCGCCGCGGCCGCCCTGGGCGGCGACGAAGGACGTGCCCTCGCCGACCAGGTCGGCCAGCACGTTGCCCTGCTTGTCGAGCACCACGGTGCCGTCCGGGACGGCCAGGACCAGGTCCTCGCCCTCCTTGCCGGCGCGGTTGCCGCCCTCGCCGGGCTTGCCGTTGGTGGCCTTGCGGTGCGGGGAGTGGTGGTAGTCGAGCAGCGTCGTGACGGACTGGTCGACGACCAGGATCACGTCGCCGCCACGGCCGCCGTTGCCGCCGTCCGGGCCGCCCAGGGGCTTGAACTTCTCCCGGTGCACGGAGGCACAGCCGTGGCCCCCGTTACCCGCGGCGACATGCAGTTCGACGCGGTCCACGAAGGTGGTCATGGTCAGGTGCCTCCAGTACGCGTAAGTCTTGGGTCAAACAAGTGCTCGCGTGCTACACAACACGCGAAAGGCGGACCCACTTCCCCGGAGGGAAGTGAGGTCCGCCTCGCGAATGAGTTCGGTCAGCCTGCTCAGGCGACCGGAACGATGTTCACGACCTTGCGGCCACGGTGGGTGCCGAACTGCACCGCACCGGCCTCGAGGGCGAACAGCGTGTCGTCGCCGCCGCGGCCGACGCCCGCACCCGGGTGGAAGTGGGTGCCGCGCTGGCGGACCAGGATCTCACCGGCGTTGACGGTCTGACCGCCGAAGCGCTTCACACCGAGCCGCTGAGCGTTGGAGTCGCGACCGTTCCGGGTGGACGATGCGCCCTTCTTGTGTGCCATGTCTCCTCAGTCCCTTACTTCGCAGCCGTGGGGATCGACGTGACCTTGATCGCCGTGTACTGCTGGCGGTGGCCCTGCCGACGACGGTAGCCCGTCTTGTTCTTGTAGCGCAGAATGTCGATCTTCTGGCCCTTGTGGTGGTCCACGATCTCGGCCTGGACCTTGATGCCGTCCAGGACCCACGGGTCGCTGGTGACGGAGTCGCCGTCGACAACGAGCAGGGTCGAGAGCTCGACCGTGTCGCCAACCTTGGCGGTGGAAATCTTGTCAACCTCAACGATGTCGCCGACAGCAACCTTGTGCTGGCGACCACCGCTGCGCACGATGGCGTACACGCGGATCTCACTCTCTTTCGGAAACGGCACCCCCGCAGTCCAGCCTCCCTGTGACAAGGGACCGGCCTCTCCCGGGGCGCGGCACGAAGCCTGCGGCCGGCCGGGAGGAATGAGGTTTACGGGGATGTGGCGTGTCGATGGACACGCCGAGGGTCAAGGTTACGGTGACCGGGGCTGAAGGGTCAAACCGGCCCCGACCCGCCCCGACCGGCGGCTCTCAGCGGTGCAGGTGCCGCCACCCGTCCCAGGCGGAGCGGATCATGTCGTCCAGGTCGTGGCGCGCCGACCAGCCGAGCTCGGCCGCGATCCGTTCGGCGGAGGCGATCACGCTCGCGGGGTCGCCGGGGCGGCGCGGGCCGACCTCGGGCGTCAGGTGCTCGTTGCCGGTGACCTTCAGGATGTGGTCGATCATCTCGCGGACCGAGCTGCCCTCGCCCCGCCCGATGTTCAGGACCAGCGCGGTGCCCTCCTCGGCGCCGGCCAGGCGCCTCGCGGCGGCCAGGTGGGCGGAGGCGATGTCCAGGACGTGGATGTAGTCCCGGACGCAGGTGCCGTCCGGGGTGGCGTAGTCGTCGCCGAAGACCACGGGCGCCTGACCGGCCTCGACGCGGCCGAAGACCATGGGGACGATGTTGCTCGTGCCGACGTCGGCCAGTTCGGGTGCGGCGGCGCCGGCCACGTTGAAGTAGCGCATGGCCGCCGACCGGATGCCGTAGGCCCTGGAGGCGGCGGCGATCAGCCACTCGCCGGTGAGCTTGGTGGCGCCGTAGGGGTTGATGGGGGCGCAGGGGGTGTCCTCGGTGACCAGGTCCACGTCGGGCATTCCGTAGACGGCGGCGGACGAGGAGAAGACGATGCTGTCCACGCCGGTGGCCGTCATCGCCTCCAGCAGCGTCTGGAGCCCGGTGACGTTCTCCCGGTAGTAGTGGAGGGGTCTCTCCACGGACTCCGCCACCTGCTTCTTGGCCGCGATGTGCACCACCCCGGTGACCCGGTGCTCGCGCATCGTCCGCTCCAGCAGCGGACCGTCCAGGACGCTGCCCGTCACCAGGGGCACGCCCGCGGGCACCCGCTCCGCGAAGCCGGTGGACAGGTCGTCGAACACCACGACGTCCTCACCGCCCTCGGTCATGGCGCGCACCACGTGGGCGCCGATGTATCCGGCGCCGCCTGTGACCAGCCAGCTCATGTGTACCTCCTGGGTGTCGACCGGCGTCCAGACTCCCCCATCGCCCCGGCGGAAGCGAGCCGAGGGCGCCGCCGCGGTGGACTCGCGAGCCGGTGACGCTGCGGGTTGAATGGGGAAACGCCCTGATTGTCCCTGGCCACCCTGCCCCGCCCATCCACGGAGGTGCCGCCGGTGTCCGCCCAGCTCGACAGGAATCAGCACGAGGACGTGCCCGACATCAGCGTCGTGGTCATCGTCTACAACGACGAGCGGCGTCTGCCGGACGCGGTGCGGTCCGTGCTGGAGCAGACCCTGCGCAGCGTCGAGGTGGTGATCGCCGACGACTGCTCCACCGACGGGTCCTTCGAGGTGGCCCGGCGGCTGGCGGCCGCGTCGGACCGGGTGCGGGCGCTGCGGCTGCCGGAGAACAGCGGCGGCTGCGGGGAGCCGCGCAACCAGGGCGTCGCGGCGGCCCGCGGCCGCTACGTGATGTTCCTGGACAGCGACGACACCCTGGAGCCGAACGCCTGCCGCAACATGCTGGAGGCCGCCGAGACCACCGGCGCGGACCTGGTCTCCGGGCTCTGCCTGCGGGTGCACGTGGACAGCCGGTGGGGCACCACGGCCCCCTGGTACCCGTGGCTCTACCGCAGGACCCGCACCCTGGACTCGATCGCCGAGCTCCCCGACCTGCTGGTCTACGACACCCTGTCGACCAACAAGTGCTACCGCCGCGCGTGGCTGCTGGCCGAGGGGCTGACCTTCCCGCGCGGCATCCACTACGAGGACCTGCTCTTCTCGGCCCGGGCCTACCTGGCCGCGTCCCGCATCACGCTGATCCCCAACACGGTCTACCGCTGGAACGTGGTGCGGAAGGCGGAGGCCAAGTCGATCAGCAACCGCCGGCACGAGATCAACAACTTCGCCGACCGGCTGGAGATCCACCGCCGGATCGACCGGATCCTCGCCGCCGAGGGCCACGACGAGCTGCGGCTGCACAAGGACCGCAAGTTCCTCAAGCACGACCTCGTCCTCTACCTGCGCGAGCTCCCCTTCCTGGACGACGACTACCGGCGCCGCTTCGCCGAGATGGCCGAGGGCTACCTCCGTGAGTTCCCCGAGGAGGCGTACGAAGGGCTGTCGCCGGTCCACCGGCTGTGCGCCTACCTGCTGCTGCGGGAGGACTGGGAGCATCTGATGCCGGCCGTCGACACCCTGATCAACAGGAACAAGGTGTCCAGTCCGCTCGTCGAGCGCGACGGCCGCGTCTACTGGTGCGAGGAGCACCTCGACGACCCGCTGGGCCGCGCCGTCCTGGACGTCACCGACCTCGACCTCCACGACAAGCCGGTCTCCCGGCTGTACCTGCGCAACGCGCTCACCGGCTACCGCGAGTCGCCCGAGGGCGTCACCCTGTCGGGCGCGGTCGTCAACCCGCTGGGCGCGGTCGCGCCGGACGCCCGTCTCGCCGCGGAGCTGGAGTTCCGGGCCCGGCGCCGCAGCCTGCGCTCCTTCCGCTTCCCGGTGCGCTCGGTGCGCCACCGGGGCCGGTCCATCACCTGGGAGGCGGACGTGCCGCTGGCCCGCAAGCTGCGGCCGGTGGGCGTCCTGGACGACGTGTGGGACGTGCGGATGCACCTCACCGTGGACGGCGAGCGCACCACCACCCGCCTCACCGCGGGCCGCACCGACCTCGGCGCCGACGAGGACGGCACCGTCCGGGTGCGGCCGCTGCTGAGCCGGCTGGCGGCCGACCGCCTCCGTCCGCGGGTCTCCTCCCACGGCCACCTGGCCTTCCACCTGGTGCAGCACGGCACGCTCCCCCGGCGCGCCTCCGGCCTGCTGCGCCACCACATGCAGAGCCCGCCCGCCCGGCTCACCAAGAGGGCGCTGCGCGGCGCCCTGGCCCTGCGCGAGGAGCTGCGCTCGGGCCGCCGCAAGATCGAAGCGTACCACCGGATGATCCGCGTGCTGCCGGTCCGCAGGGGCACGGTCGTCTTCGAGAGCCACCTCGGCAAGCAGTACGGCGACAGCCCTCGCGCCCTGTACGAGGAACTGCGCCGCCGCGGCGTGCCGGTGCGGGCCGTCTGGTCGTACCAGGGGTCGCCCAAGGACTTCCCGGCCGACGCCGAGCTGGTGCGCCGCTGGTCGTGGCGGTACATGAGGGAGCTGGCCCAGGCCGAGTTCTGGATCGACAACCAGGGCTTCCCGCTGAAACTGGCCAAACGCCCCGAGACGACGTACATCCAGACCTGGCACGGCTCCGCGCTCAAGCGGATGGGCTTCGACGCCCCTCAGCTGCGGACCATGCCGGAGACCGAACGACGGCTCTACCAGCGCGCCGTGGACCGCTTCGACCACTTCGTGGTCCGCGGGCGGCACGACGAGGTCACCCTCGCCCAGGCCTTCCGGATCCCGGACGAGAAACTGCTGCGCACCGGCTACCCGCGCAACGACGCCCTGGTGCGGGCCCGCGAGTCCAGCGCGCCCTCCCGCCGGGCGGAGGAGCTGGCACTGCGCCTGGGCGTCCGCCGCGACCTGCCGGTGGTGCTGTACGCCCCGACCTTCCGGGCGCTGGACGGCGGCGGGGTGCGCTCCTTCGAGTTCCCCTTCGACGTCGAGGAGTTCGCGCGGCGGTTCGGCGACCGGCTCACCCTGCTGGTCCGCACCCACTACCTCAACGGCGTCACGCTGCCGCCCTCGGTCCACGGGCGGGTGATCGACGCCGGTCGGGAACCCGACATCACCCCCGTGCTGCTGCTCGCGGACGTCCTGGTCACCGACTACTCGTCCGTGATGTTCGACTACTCGCTCCTCCAGCGGCCGATGGTGTTCTTCACCTACGACGAGGAGGAGTACACGGAGGGCCGCGGCACCTACTTCGACCTGTCCGAGGAGGCGCCGGGCCCGGTGGTGCGCACGGCCGACGAGCTCTTCGAGGTCCTCTCCCGCCTGGACGACCCGGCGGGCCCGGCCGCGTACAAGGCGCGGCTCAAGGAGTTCATGACCCGGTACGGCGAGTACGACCAGGGCGACGCCGCCGCCCGGATCGTCGACCGTTTCTTCGGACCGGAGGAGGCACGGTGACGCGCGACATCGTCCTCGTCGGCAACGAGGTCAACGAGCTGGGCGGCGTGGGCCGCTGGCAGACCTCCATGGCCCGGCTGTTCGCCGAGCGCGGGCACCGGGTGACGGTGGTCGGCGTCGCCCCGCCCGGCGCGCCCTTCGCCCTGGGCGAGGACCCTCCCTTCGACACCCTCACGCTGCACCGCGAACGCCCGCCCGCGCCGCGGCGCACCCGCGGCCTGCGACGGCTGGACCTGGCGGCGGTGCGTCACGAGGCGCTGCGGGAGCGGGAGATGCGGGAGGCCGCCGGGCGGCTGTCCGCCGTCCTGCGCGCCCGCCGGCCCGGCGCCACGGTGATCGTCACCCAGGTGTGGGCGATGGAGTGGGTCGCCCTCGCGGACACCTCCGGCCACACCGTCATCGGCATGAGCCACGAGTCGTTCGACACCTCCCGGGGCTCCTCCCGCTTCGCCCGGATCAGGGAGCACTACCGCGACGTCGACCGGCTGCTGCTGCTCACCCGCGAGGACGCCGACCGGTGGATCGGCCAGGGCTTCAACCACGTCGGCTTCATGCCGAACCCCACGCCGCTGCGCTCCCCCGCCCCTTCGCCGCGCACGGACCGGACGGTCGTCTCCATCGGGCGGCTGGGCTACGAGAAGGGCGTCGACATGCTGCTCGACACCTGGGCCGAGGTCGCGCCCCGGCACCCCGGGTGGCGGCTGCGGATCCACGGGGCCGGGCCGGACGAGGAGGCCCTGCGGCGGCAGTGCTCCGAGCTGGGCCTGGACGGTTCGGTGGAGTGGGCGGGGCTGACCGAGGACGTCGCCGGGGCGCTGCGACGCTCGTCCGTGTTCGTCCTGTCCTCCCGCGGGGAGGGCTTCCCGCTGGCCCTGCTGGAGGCGATGTCCTGCGCGGTGCCGTGCGTCGCCTTCGACTGCGCTCCGGGCGTCCGCGAGATCGTGCGGGACGAGGAGGACGGCCTGCTGGCCCGCCCTGGCAACGTCCCCGAGCTGGCCCGTCACCTGGACCGGCTCCTGTCGGACGCGGCCCTGCGCGACCGGATGGGCGAGCGGGCCCGGGAGAACGTGCGGCGCTTCTCCCCCGAGTCGATCACCGACCGGTGGGAGCGGCTGTTCGACCTCCTGGAACGCTGAGCCCGGGACGCCTGCGCGGTGGGAGACCGCGAGGCCTGCGCGGCAGGAGACCGCGAGGCCTGCGCGGCAGGAGACCCGAGGCCGGGGAAGCGGGAAGCCCGCCGGTTCCGCTCCCGGGTGGGGAGGGGAACCGGCGGGCTTCCTCGTGCGGCGGGGCCGCGGTGATCAGTCCTCCGTGGAGGCGGTGACCGAGGACGGCGACTGCTGCTCGGCGGCAGCGGTCTTCTTCGCCGTCTTCTTGGCGGCGGCCTTCTTCGTCGTGGCCTTCTTGGCCGTCGACTTGGCAGCCGTCGTCTTCGTGGTGGTCGCCTTCTTGACGGCGGCCTTCTTGGCCGGCGCCTTCTTGGCGGCCGTCTTCTTCACCGCGGCCTTCTTGGCGGCGGTCTTCCGAGCCGGCTTGGCCTCCGCCTCGGTCCCGGCACCGGTCTCCGCGGCCTCGTCGGCCACGGGGGCCTCCGCCGCCTCGGCGGCGTCCTGGCCCGCGGCCGGGAGGACCACCACGGCGGCCTCCTCCGACGCCGTCGGCGCCGTCGCCTTGCGGACCGCGCGGCGACGCGGACGCGCCGGGGGCGCGACCTCGGTCGCCGGCTCGGCGGCCTCGGCGGCGGGCTCCGCGACCGGCTCGGCCTGCGGCTCGGCGGCGGGGGCCTGCTCGACCACCGTCACCGCGGCCTCCTCGGCGGCGGCCGTCGCTCCGGCCGGCGCCCCGGCGGGCGCCGAGACCCGGCGGGTGGCGCGGCGGCGACCACGACGGGGCGCCTCCTCGGCCTCCGGCTCTGCGGCCTCACCGGAGGGAACCACCGGGTCCTGCACGGCGGCCGGCTCGGCCTGCGCCTCGGCGGCGGGCTCGGCGACCACCGGACGGGCGGCCTCCTCGGCGGCCGTGACGTCCTGCGCGGTCGGCTCCGCCTGCTCGGCGGCCTCGGCACGGGCGTCCTGGGCGGCCTGCTCGGCCCGGCGGCGGCTGCGCGCCTGCGCCTTGGTCTCGCGCGGCTCGCGGGTCTCCCGGGCCTCGGTCTCCTCGGCGCGCGGAGCGCCGGCGGGCGACGTGGCCCGGCGGCTCGTCCGGCGGCGACCACGGCGGCCGGCAGCGGCCTCCGCCTCGGCGACGGAGCTGTACAGCTCCTCGTCCGCCGTGAAGTCGGGCGCGGGCAGCTCGACCGGCTCCTCGGTGGACTCCGTGACGGTGGACGCCTCGCGCTCAAGCTCGGCCTCCTCCTCGGCGGAGGGGGCCTCGGCGATCAGGTCGGACGGCTCGTGCTCGTGGGGCTGCTCCTGCTGCCCGTCACGCGAACCGCCGCGCTTCTTCTTCTTGCCGCCGCCACCGCCGCCGACGGCGGTCGGCTGCTCCATGTGGACGACCAGGCCGCGGCCGTTGCAGTGGACGCAGGTCTCGGAGAAGGACTCCAGCAGACCCTGGCCGACCCGCTTGCGGGTCATCTGCACCAGGCCCAGCGAGGTGACCTCGGCCACCTGGTGCTTGGTCCGGTCCCGGCCCAGGCACTCGAGCAGGCGCCGCAGCACCAGGTCGCGGTTGGACTCCAGCACCATGTCGATGAAGTCGATGACGATGATGCCGCCGAGGTCGCGCAGCCGCAGCTGGCGGACGATCTCCTCGGCCGCCTCCAGGTTGTTCCTGGTGACGGTCTCCTCGAGGTTGCCGCCCTGCCCGGTGAACTTGCCGGTGTTGACGTCGACGACGATCATCGCCTCGGTCCGGTCGATCACCAGCGAACCGCCGCTGGGCAGCCAGACCTTGCGGTCCAGCGCCTTGGCGAGCTGCTCGTCGATCCGGTACGTGGCGAACACGTCGACCTCGGAGGTCCACCGCTGCAGGCGCTCCGCCAGGTCCGGCGCGACGCCGGCCACGTAGCCGTGGATGGTCTGCCAGGCCTCGTCGCCGCTGACGACGACCTTGGTGAAGTCCTCGTTGAAGATGTCGCGGACGACCCGGACGGTCATGTCCGGCTCGCCGTAGAGCAGCGTCGGCGCGTTGCCCTTCTTCGCCTTCTGCTGGATCTCCTCCCACTGCCCCTGGAGACGCTCGACGTCGCGGCGCAGCTCGTCCTCGCTGGCCCCCTCGGCGGCGGTGCGCACGATGACACCGGCGTCCTCGGGGACGATCTTCTTGAGGATGGTCTTCAGCCGGGCGCGCTCGGTGTCGGGCAGCTTGCGGCTGATGCCGGTCATCGACCCCTCGGGGACGTAGACCAGGTAGCGGCCGGGCAGCGAGACCTGGCTGGTCAGGCGGGCGCCCTTGTGGCCGATCGGGTCCTTGGTGACCTGGACCAGGACGGACTGGCCGGACTTCAGGGCGGTCTCGATGCGGCGCGGCCCGTGGGCCATGCCGAGCGCCTCGAAGTTGACCTCGCCGGCGTAGAGCACGGCGTTGCGGCCCTTGCCGATGTCGATGAAGGCGGCCTCCATCGACGGCAGGACGTTCTGCACCTTGCCGAGGTAGACGTTGCCGACGTAGGAGGTCGACTGCTCCTTGTTCACGTAGTGCTCGACGAGGATGTTGTCCTCGAGCACGCCGATCTGGGTGCGGTCGCCGTGCTGGCGGACCACCATCACGCGCTCGACGGCCTCGCGCCGGGCCAGGAACTCGGCCTCGGTGATGATCGGCACGCGGCGGCGGCCCTGCTCGCGGCCCTCGCGGCGGCGCTGCTTCTTCGCCTCCAGGCGGGTGGAGCCCTTGATGGACTGCACCTCGTCGGCGGCGGAGTCACCGGGGCCGGAGCGCTCCTCCTTCTTGCGGGGCTCGCGGACCTTCACGACGGTGCGCTCGGGGTCGTCCTGCGACGCCTCGGCCTCGGGGGAGGAGTCGCCGGCACGACGGCGGCGGCGACGACGGCGGCGGGAGCTGCTGGAGCCGCCGGACTGCTCGCGCTCGGTGTCGCCCTCGCGCTCGTCCTCGTCGACGTCCTCGGAGGCGTCCGAGGTGTCCTCGGCGATCTGCTCCGCGGTGTCCTCGGCGTCCTGCTCGGCCTGCTCGACGGCGGTCTCGTCGGTGTCCGCCTCGTCGGCGGAGTCGGCGTCCGTGTCGCGCTCGCCGTTGTCGGCGTCGCCGGACTCGCCGCGACGACGGCGGCGGCCGCCCCGGCGGCGACGGCGGCGGGAGCCGGTCTCCTCGTAGTCGCCCTCGCCCTGGTCGCCACGGTCGGCCTGCTCGGCCTCCTCGGCGGACTCCTCGTCCGCGGCCTCCTCGACGGGCGCGGCGGGCTGGGCGGCGGGCGCCTCGGCGCGCGGCTGCTCGGCGGCGGGGGCGTTGTCCTCGCCGCCGCGGCGGCGGCGGTTGCGGCGGCGGGCGCCGGTCTGCTCGGTCTCCTCGGCGGACTCCTCCACCGCTGCGGGCTCGGCCGGCCCGGTGTCCTTGGCGGCCTCCTGCGCGGCCTCGTAGGCGGCGCGCTCCGGCGTCTGGAACATGGGCTCGGTGAAGACCGGGGCCCGGAAGACGGGGGCGGCGGCCGGACGGCCCTGGCGGCGCGGGGCCTCGCTGTCGGCACCGCGCGGCGCGGTGAAACCGCCCGCGGGGCGGCGCACGGCACGGCGGCGGGGACGGCGGCCCTCGGCCTCGTCCTCGACCTGCTCCGCGGCGGCCTCGGCCTTCGCGGCCCTGGGCTCGGCGGCCCTGGTCGCTGCCGCCCTGGTGCCGGCGGCCTTGGTCTCGGCCGCCTTGGTCTCGGCCGCCTTGGTCTCGGCGGCGCTCTCCTCGGCGCGGCGCTCCTCGGCGCGGGCGAGCTCCTCCGCGGACGGCGCGGCGGCCGGACGGGTGGCACGGCGGCGGGTACGGCGCGGCGCGGCGGAGGTCTCCTCCACGGCGGCGGGGGCCTCGGCGGCGGGGGCCTCGGCCTCGACGGCGGCCTCCTCCGTCTCCTCGGCCTCGTCCTCCGGCTCCTCGACCGCGGGGGTCTCGGCGGGCGTGACGACCTCGGCGGCCTCCGGGGCGCCGGCGGGCGCGGAGGCGCGGCGCACGGCACGGCGGCGGCGCGGGGCCGGAGCCTCCTCGGCGGGCGTCGGGGTCGCGGCGGGGGCCTCGGCCTCGGCCTGCGTCTCCTCGACGGCGGTGTCCTCGTCCTTGGCGACGGCGGCTGCCTGCTCGGCGGCCGACGGCGCGGTGGAGGGGCGCACGGCGCGGCGACGGGTGCGGCGCGGCGCGGCGGCGGCCTCGTCGGCGGCGGGGGCCTCGGCCTCGGCGGCCGGGGTCTCGGCGGCCGGCTTGTCGGCGGCCGGCTTGTCGGCGGGCTTCTCCGCGGCCGGGGTCTCGGCAGCGGTGTCGGCGTCGGCCTCGCCGGGCGTACCGGCGGGCGCCGCGGCGCGGCGGACCGCACGGCGGCGGCGCGGGGCCGGGGCGGCGTCCTCGGCGGCGGGCGTGGCGGCCTCGGCGGCCGGAGCCGGCGCGGACTGCTCCGCGGCCGAAGCCTCGGTGGCGCCGGTGGCGTCCATGGCGGTGGCCTCGGTGGCGCCGGTGCTCTCGGTGGCCCCGGTCGGCGGACCCGCCGGCCGGGACGCGGCCCTGCGCCGACGACGCGGCGGCAGGGTGTCGCTGGGGCTGTTGTTCTGTTCGGAACCCTCGTTGGTGGGTTCGGTCGGTCCGAGCATGCGGGCGTATCTCCCGTCAGGCTCCCGGGCGCCGCGCCTGGTCCGGCGGGTACCGGTGACGTCCGCGGCTCGCGCGATGCGCGTCGCCGCCGTCCGGGGCGCGGGCGCCGCACGGGAGCACTACTAGTCCTGTCTCACCGGTTCCGTACGCCGATTTGCGGACGGCCTGGCGAAAGTCTTGTGGTGTCGTGCGCGCTGCCCGACCCAGGTGGCTCCCGAGTTCGAGGGCGGCGCTACGGCGTTCGTCCCTACGCGGGACCTTCCGGCGCCGGCGCCTGCGCGGCGGCAGAGGGATCTGCCTCGCGGTCGGGCGCGAGCGGGTCGGTCACCGTGCCGGTCTCTTCGTCGAAGAGCCCCTGCGCCAGCCTGGTCACCGCTGCGGGGACCGGCGGCGCCAGGTCAGCCACCACACGGAGGCCGGACAGGACGTCGTCGGGTCGCACGGCAGGCGTCACGTGCCGAACAACCAGGCGCAGTATCGCACAGGGGTGGTCACCGGGCCCATCGTCGCCACCGGCGGCCCGGGCTTCCAGGCTGACGACGGCGCCGCGGGCGTCGAAGGTACGGACACCGTTCTTGGCCATGCGCTGCACTTCGACGGTCTCGGCCTTCTCGAAGGCCTCGACCGCGCGGGCGGCGTCCTCGTGGGTCACGCCTTCCAGGCGCAGCTCCCACACGGATGCCGTGAGCCGGTCGGCGAGGCCGGAGGTACGGGCCTGCACCGCGTCGATCACGTCGAGCCCGTCGGGCAGCGACTCGTCGAGCAGCTCACGCAGCTTCTGCGGGTCACGCGGCTCGGTGAGCGCGATCTCCAGGTACTCCGCCTCACTGCCCGTGCCGGTGGGTGCGGCATTGGCGTACGACACCTTCGGATGCGGCGTGAACCCCGCCGAGTACGCCATGGGTACGTCGGCGCGGCGCAGCGCGCGCTCGAAGGCGCGCTGGAAGTCGCGATGGCTGGTGAACCGGAGGCGGCCGCGCTTGGTGTAACGCAGTCGGACGCGCTGCACCGCGGGTGCCGGCGGCGGGCCTTCGGGCTGTCGCTTGCCCAGTGCTCTAATCCTTCGTGAGTGCGGTCGTACTGCTACCAAGAGTACGCGCTTCCGGGCCGCCGAGTTCCCGCCGGTCCGCCGAACCCGCCGGCACCGGGGCCTCGCGGGGGGCTCCGAACAGGGCGGTGCGCAGTTCACGGCGCACTTCACGGACCGTCACGCGGGCGACGGCGAAGGCCTTCCCGACGGCGCGGCCCGCCTCCCGGAGCACCTGGCCGACCGGGCGCAGCACGGCGTCCCGGACGAATCGCCCGGCCGGCGCGAGCACCGCCCGGAAGGCCCAGCGGACCGGCTCGACGAAGATCCACCGCAGCAGCGTGGCGAGGAGGCGGCCCACCGCCAGGGAGATCCGTCCGGCGATCCGCCAGGCGTGTCCGAGCGCCTCCCCCACCTCGCGGGCGACGACCGCGAGCACCCGCCCGACGGCGGTGAGCGGCGCCACCACGAGCCGATGCAGCAGCCACCCCACCACCGCCGCGGCGCCCCGGACGGTCCAGGCGATGCCGCGGCCCAGCGGCGTGAGCACCCACCGGTACAGGGCGACGGCCGGGGCGACGAGCAGCCACCGCACCAGCCACGCCGCGCCCGCGCCGAGCGCGCGCAGCACGGCCCACATCCCGTGGGCCAGCCACCGCCCGGCGTGTCCCAGCGGGGTGAGGACATGCCGGTACAGCCACCGGGCGCCGTCGGCGAGCCGCCGCCCCAGCCACCGCAGGGCGTGCCCGGCCGGGGTCAGCACCCACCGGTACAGCAGGACCGCCGGGGCCAGCAGCAGCCATCGCACCAGCCACACCACGACCGTGGCGGCGCCCCGTCCGGTCTCCCGCAGCACCCACCACGCACCCTCGAGGAGCAGGGCGACACCGCGCCCGATCCCCGTCAGCACCCACCACAGGCCGCGCCCGGCCGGCGCGAGGATCCAGTGGTACAGCCACCGGGCCGGCGTCACCAGCAGGACCCGGCCCAGCCAGGTCACGGCGCGTGTGAAGCCGCGCCACAGCGGGGCGAGGAGGGCGGTCCGGACGAAGCGCCCGGCGACGACCAGCAGGTCCCACACCATCCGCAGCGGCAGCAGCACGACGAGCGCCACCAGCCGCACCGGCAGCCGCACGGCCGCCACCAGGCATCCCTCGTCACGGCGTGCCGCGACGGGTTCCGTCTTCTTCTCCAGGTCCACGTCCTGTCAGACGCACGGACGGGGCTCCAGGGTGCGTCCCGTGACGGAACCGGTACGCACCGACGCCGCCGCCGGCTCCCGTGCGGGGGCCGGCGGCGGCGTCGTGGTGGTGCGGTGCCGCGGACGTCAGTGGCTGTGGCCGTGACCGCCGGGGGCGCCGGCGGGCTGCTTCACCGAGAGGGGGAGCAGCTTCTTGCCGGTGGGGCCGATCTGGATGGACGTGTCCATCGCGGGGCAGACGCCGCAGTCGAAGCAGGGCGTCCAGCGGCAGTCGTCGACCTCGGTCTCGTCGAGAGCGTCCTGCCAGTCCTCCCAGAGCCAGTCCTTGTCGAGACCGGAGTCCAGGTGGTCCCAGGGCAGGACCTCCTCGTAGGAGCGCTCGCGGGTGGTGTACCAGTCGACGTCCACGCCGTGCGGGGCCAGCGCCTTCTCGGCGCAGTTCATCCAGCGGTCGTAGGAGAAGTGCTCGCGCCAGCCGTCGAAGCGGCCGCCGTCCTCGTAGACGGCGCGGATGACGTCGCCGATGCGGCGGTCGCCACGGGAGAGCAGGCCCTCGACGATGCCGGGCTTGCCGTCGTGGTAGCGGAAGCCGATGGAGCGGCCGTACTTCTTGTCGCCCCGGATCTTGTCGCGGAGCTTGGTCAGGCGCGCGTCGGTCTCCTCGGCCGAGAGCTGCGGGGCCCACTGGAACGGCGTGTGCGGCTTGGGCACGAAGCCGCCGATGGAGACGGTGCAGCGGATGTCGTTGGAGCCGGAGACCTCGCGGCCCTTGGCGATCACGCGGGTCGCCATGTCGGCGATCTGCAGCACGTCCTCGTCGGTCTCGGTGGGCAGGCCGCACATGAAGTACAGCTTCACCTGGCGCCAGCCGTTGCCGTACGCGGTGGAGACGGTGCGGATCAGGTCGTCCTCGGACACCATCTTGTTGATGACCTTGCGGATGCGCTCGCTGCCGCCCTCGGGGGCGAAGGTGAGGCCGGAGCGGCGTCCGTTGCGGGTCAGCTCGTTGGCCAGGTCGATGTTGAAGGCGTCCACGCGGGTGGAGGGCAGCGAGAGGCCGATCTTGTCCTCTTCGTAGCGGTCCGCGAGGCCCTTGGCGATGTCACCGATCTCGGAGTGGTCCGCGGAGGACAGCGACAGGAGGCCGACCTCCTCGAAGCCGGTCGCCTTCAGGCCCTTCTCGACCATCTCGCCGATGCCGGTGATGGACCGCTCGCGCACCGGGCGGGTGATCATGCCGGCCTGGCAGAAGCGGCAGCCGCGGGTGCAGCCGCGGAAGATCTCCACGGACATCCGCTCGTGCACCGTCTCGGCGAGCGGGACCAGCGGCTGCTTGGGGTAGGGCCACTCGTCGAGGTCCATCACGGTGTGCTTGGAGACCCGCCACGGCACGCCGGAGCGGTTGGGCACCACGCGGGCGATGCGGCCGTCCGGCAGGTACTCGACGTCGTAGAAGCGCGGGATGTACACGGCGCCGGTCTTCGCCAGACGCAGCAGCACCTCGTCGCGTCCGCCGGGGCGGCCCTCGGCCTTCCAGCCGCGGATGATCTCCGTCATGTCGAGCACGGCCTGCTCGCCGTCGCCGACGACGGCGGCGTCGATGAAGTCCGCGATCGGCTCGGGGTTGAACGCCGCGTGGCCGCCGGCCAGGACGATCGGGTCGTCCAGGCCGCGGTCCTTGGACTCCAGCGGGATGCCCGCCAGGTCGAGCGCGGTCAGCATGTTGGTGTAGCCGAGCTCGGTGGAGAAGGAGAGGCCGAAGACGTCGAAGGTGCCGAGGGCGCGGTGGCTGTCCACGGTGAACTGCGGGACGCCGTGCTCCCGCATCAGCGCCTCCATGTCCGGCCAGACGCTGTAGGTGCGCTCGGCGAGGACGCCGTCACGCTCGTTCAGTACCTCGTAGAGGATCTGCACGCCCTGGTTGGGCAGGCCGACCTCGTACGCGTCCGGGTACATGAGCGCCCAGCGGACGTCGCACGAGTCCCAGGGCTTGACGGTGGAGTTGAGTTCACCGCCCACGTACTGGATCGGCTTCTGCACATGCGGGAGCAGAGCTTCGAGCTGCGGGAAGACCGATTCGGACATCCTTGAACCTTCATGAGCGGACTTGGGGTCCCTCCCCTGCCGTACCGCGGCCATGGGGAGGATGACTCTCAAGCGTACCCGCAGCGCGTCACCCCTTCGTACGACGGCGTCGGGCGACCTCGGCCCACCGGTCGGGCAGGGCGGCCTCGGCGAGGGCGGCCTCCTTCTCCTCACGTCCGTACAGGACGCCCCAGCTGAAGGTGGGCTCCAAGGCCTTGGCGGCGTCGCGGGCGAGGGAACGCAGGGCCTCGCGGGCCATCACGCTGTCCTGGTGGTCGCCGAGCGGGCGCTGGAGGGACTTGGCGTCCGCGGCGAGGCGGCGGGCGGCCTTGCCGAGGACGGGACGGGCCGCCTCGGCGGCGTAGCGCGTGCGCTTGGCCTTCTTACGGGCCTCGTGCAGGGCGCTGTCGCGCTCGGGGCCCGGCTCGAGCGCGACGGCGCGCTCCACCAGGCGGGACAGGCGGCCGAACTCCTTGTCGAGGGCCTTGGCGAAGGGCTTGGCGGGCTTCCTGCGGGCGGTCTTGCGCAGCGGGGGACCGGCGAGGAAGGCGTCGAGGGCATGCAGCAGGTCGAGGTAGCGGCGGCTGTCGAGGACGGCGGCGGTCCGGGGCCTCGTCTCGCCGCGGCGGGTGTCGGCCCACAGTTCGAGCCGGTCGCGGACCGGGCCGGTGCGCAGTTCGGCGGGCAGGGCCTCCACGGCCGCGGTCAGCCGCTCGTCGAGGACCTCGCGGTCCCGGTCGACGCCGAGCTCGCGGGTGAGCCACCGCAGTTCGTCCGCGAGCGGGGCGACGGCCTCGCGGTCCAGCAGCGGGCGGTAGGCGCGCAGGGCGGAGCGCAGGCGGCGGGTGGCGACCCGCATGTCGTGGACGGCCTCGGGCAGGTCGCGGCGGACGGCGGGGTCGAGCGCGACGAGCCTCTCGCGCTGTTCCCGGAGGTAGGCGAGGAGGTGGTCCCCGGCGGTGACCGGCTTCCCCCGGTGGGGGCCGGGGACCGCGTCCGCTGCGTCGTCGTCGGGAGACGTCTCGACGAGGGCGCGGGCCAGCTTGGACGGGGCGTCGGAGCGGCGGACCCCTGCGCGGCGGAAACGCTTCTCGACCAGGTCGAGCAGGCCGGGGTCGGCGCCCTCGGCGAGCTCGACCTCGATCTCGGTCCACTGGGCCTCACCGCGGCCGCCGGCCAGCCGCTCGGCGTGCACGGCGTCCGCGCTCGCCTCGGCCAGCAGCCCGCCGTCGGCGTCCCGCAGCTCGCGCACGTCCCGTGCGGAGCGCAGGCGCACCACGGGGACCACCTCGGCGCCCAGGGTGCGGGAGCGGATCAGCCGGAGCAGTTCGGCGGGGGGCCTGTCGGCGAGCGGGGCGGCGATCTCGTCGCGGGTGTCGGGCCCCACGGGGAGCTTGAGGTGCCAGCCGGGCGTGGAGCCGCCGGTGCGGCGGCGCAGGGTGACCGAGGAGGCGGCGAGACGGAGGTCGGGGGTGTCGTAGTACACGGCGTCCAGCTCCATCACGCCCTGGTCCACGACGGCGGCGATGCCGCCCACGTTTGTCAGGTCGGGGAGCCCGCTGTCCCGGGACTCGAATTTCCGCTCGATCTCACGTGTGGTGTCCGCCATACCCCCGAGGCTAGCCGCGCCGGGCGCCGGACGGCAGCGCCTCGACCGGCCGTCGTCGGAGTTCTCCCAGGTCACTCCCCCGGGCGCGCCGATGGTGATCCAACTTGCTTGTGGCAGCGGTGAATTGAGTGGCAGCGGGTACAGGCAGCACGTAAAGTGCCTTCCGGCCGCCTCGCTCGAACCTACGTTCGATGCATGGACGTCCGGTGACGACGAGGGGGCCGTCGTTCGCACTTTCGCATCCACAGGGGGGATCACACCCATGCCTTTCCTTTCCACCGGGGGCACTCTGGCGCGCGCCGCCGCAGGCTTCGGACTGGCGCTCGCGCTGGCCGCGGGCGCGACCGCGGTCACCGCTCCGGCAGCGTCCGCGCAGCCCGTCGGCTCCGGCACGCTCAGCTTCAGCGGCGACGCCGGTGACTACATCAGCGGCGGGCAGTCGTACAGCTACGCGACGGACACGCAGGACCGGCTGAACGTCTCGGCCGACAGCGACCACCAGCACATCGGGATCTCCGTCGACGGCGCCAACGGCGACTGGTGGTACCTGGACCTGGCGGCGCCCTCGGGGCAGGCGCTGACCGTCGGGGAGTACACCGGGGCCACCCGCTACCCGTTCAACAGCCACGTCGAGCCGGGCCTCGACCTCAGCGGCAACGGCCGCGGCTGCAACATGCTGACGGGCTCCTTCACCATCTCGGCGGTGGAGTTCGGCCCCAACGGCTACGTGCAGACCCTGGACGCCACCTACGAGCAGCACTGTGAGGGCGGCACCGCCGCGCTGCGCGGCGAGGTCCACATCGCCAACCCGGCTCCGCCCGCCGAGCTCGACCTCGGGCTGGACGTCGCCCTGAACGGCACGGCGAGCACCCTGGACGGCGAGGCCACCGTGCACGGCTCGGTGACCTGCACCAAGCCGGCCCAGGTCGCCGTCTCGGGCACGGTCACCCAGGTGGCGAAGCGTGTCCTGATCCGCGGCTCGTTCGGGACCGAGGTGTCCTGCACCCCGGGGGAGCCGGCCACCTGGACGGCGAAGGCGCAGCCCACCGGCACGACTCCCTTCCAGCACGGTGACGTCGAGGTGTCGGCCCAGGCCGGCGCCTACGACACCGACTACGGGGTCCACACCTCGACCACCGAGACCGTCGCCGTCGAGCTGAAGAAGACCAACAGCTGACGAGGCCCGCACGTGAAGGAGGCGGCCCCCCACCCGTGCGGGTGGGGCCCCGTCCCGTACGGTGCCCGGCTGGCATTCGCCGGTGACCGTCTCCATGGCCTACGAGGGCGAGCGCACGATGGTCTCGCACGGC